>JABLXJ010000010.1 GCA_013178125.1 Bacillota bacterium
CATCCCGCTCCATCCTCATAACTCCCCCAAGCTGAACGAGCCTTTAATAGGCCCAAATCCGGGAATTTTTCTCGGGAGGTCCATGAAACACCTGAAGCTTTCCCGAAATCTTTCCGAGCCCCACCCCCTCACGGTGGGGCCATTTTTTGTTGCAGGGAGGTGATCCGATGACGTAGCGAGGTCTTGCCGTCTTGCCGCATGACAAAAAACCGAACGAAAAGAGGAGGCAAGGCACAAATGGAGATGAACGACGAATTCAAGAAGAGGTTCGTGAAGAGGCTCCAGGGGAAAGAGTTCATATTGTACGGCGGTCTCCTTGAGCTTGCAAAGGAGAAAGGGATCAAGAGGCTCGAGGCAGAGGTCGTGCAGATCCCATCGGACGCCAACGGAAACTATGCAGTCTGCGCAGCACTCCTTGAGGGCACGGATGGCTCGATCTACCGGGAGGTCGGAGACGCTTCCCCCTCCAACGTGAACCCCACCATCGCCCCGCACATCCTGCGGATGGCTGCCACCAGAGCAAAGGCAAGGGCACTCCGTGATTTCACCGGCGTGGACATGGTCGCCCTCGAGGAGCTCGGCGGGGACGTCGCTGGCGCGGATGACGGACGAAGCTGCCCTGTTGCGACTCCTGGAAAGACCGCTGGCACCTCCCCCCTCGACCGTCACAAAGCACAGGCGGCCCGGGCGGGAGAGAAGGACAACCAAGAAGACCGCCGGTACCTGTGCACCGAGTGCGGGGCGCAGATCACCCGCTCCGTGTGCGACTTCTCAACGCGCAAGTTCGGAAAGCCGCTATGCATGGCCTGCCAGCGCAAGGCGGCCTCGGAGTAGCTCGTACCGGGACCTCGCTAGCAAAGATGCCCCCGTTCCACCTCGCCCAGTCCAAACCCACCCCTCGCGTCCATCCCGACCATCCACATCCTCTCAAGTGACATCTACACCGTATCAAGACCAGTGGTGGCCTGCATAAGACGCATGCCCTCACCACGCCTGAAGACAACGCCCAGCAAGCAGCATCGGACGGGGCTGCTCGTCTCTTCTGCTACGTTGAGCAACAAACACATCACGTGGACAAGCTAGCCTGAATGAGACTTGACCGCTCACTAAGGGTCCGGCGCGTTTGCGCCGGGCCCTCTTTGTACCTTGCAAGGAGGTGGTGCCCATGCCAGCGGTTGCAGAGCTGTTGGAACCTAAGGCTCTTGCCTTGGACCTGGTCGCAAGGGCCTCTCGCACAACGGATGCCGACCTTAAGGCGAGAGCCTGCGAGGCAAGCAGAGCGCTGGGAAGATGCGCCGGGCTTGCCTGTCGCGACTGCCCTCTCAACGTTCCGCAACGGTCCCGTTGTCCAGCCAAGCGCGCCTGAAACGAATGGTTCCGCCAGAAGGACCCCCGCACCAAAACGCAAGACCCCGCGCCTGAGAGGAAAGGTGGCGATGAAGGTGGACGTCACGAGGCCCCCGCCGCACAGGCGTCAGCGCAAATGGCTCCGCCGTGGGCTCTTGGGGCATGCACGCACACGATGCCGGCCCGATGGCCGGGGACAGTCAGTTAAACCACGACAAGGAGGTACCCGAGGAGATGGCGAGGATGATCGATGCGGAAACAGTTCACGCGGTAATCGGCGAGCTTGCCAAGGTTATCTCGTCCTTAGGCATTGACGATAGGGGCGCCTTTGAAAGCGCCAGGAGGCGCCTGGACGAGCGCGTGGTCACAGCCTACACGACTGAGATCATATAAGGCGTCGCAAATATCTACGTCAACAGGAGGCTGCCCTTGCCTAGCAAAACTGCGTGCGCGCAAGCCTCACCAAGGCGGATGAGGAGGAGACAAAAGGAGGATGAGAGAGATGGCTGAGTCGCTGGAAGACGTGCTCCTTGGAGCGTACGAGGGTCCTGACGAGATACCGGAGTCTGAGGAAGAAGAAGCTCCTCTGCGCGAGCGTTTCCGAATCCAAGACGATGCCCAGGCGAACTGGGCGGTCCGCAAGATAGCCCAGACCCGCCAGGAGCTCGCCACGGCAGAGGCGCTCGCGCATCAAGAGATCGAGCGCGTGGAGAGGTGGCTTGCGGACCGCCGCCGCGAGGCTGAGCGCACCGAGCGGTTCTTCACCGCCCTCCTCATGGAGTACTTCATCCCCAAGTTCGCCATCGACCCCAGGCGGAAGGCGGTGAAGCTCCCATCGGGCACGGTCCAGGTGAGGCAGCAGCAGCCAGAATTCAGGCGCAACGATGCTGTGCTTCTCGCCTGGCTCAAGGATCATGGCAGGTCCGATCTCATCAACGTGACGGAATCCCCCAAGTGGGCCGAGCTGAAGACGTAAGTCGAGATAGTCGGGCGCCACGTGGTGACCAAGGATGGCGAAGTTGTTGATGGCGTCGAGGTAATCGCCCGTCCGCCCTCGTTTAAGGTCGTGACAGGCGAGCCCAGATAGCGCGCCTGCGGTCTCCCCGTGCTACCTCCGGCATCTCTCCCGGCCCCGAGAGCACGCTCTCGCGAGCTTCCGAGGCCACCACAGATCCCCCTCCACTCGATATCCAACATCGCATCAGTCCAGCGATATAGCGAAAGGAGATGGTCCTTCGTGGACACGTACCCTGTGGCGGACATGGATGTCCATGACCTTGTTAGGCTCACCCTGAGAGAATCCGACGACGGGGAATGGGACGCGCTCTTCAGGCGGTTCAACAGCCCCGAGGCTCTTGCGATCTGGCTTTCGCAGGCGACGGTTGAGGAGATCGCCGAGATCAGGGGCGTTGGTATCCGCACTGCTGAAAGGGTAAAGGCCGCAATAGAGCTCGGCAAGCGCATCTCCCGCATCTCGCGGCCGAGGAAGAAGTTCGTCCACAAGCCGGGGGACGTGGCGGAGCTTCTCATGGAGGAGATGTGCCACCTCGACCGCGAGCACCTCAAGGTCGTGCTCCTCTCGGCGAAGAGCGAGGTGCTCACTGTGGAAACCGTCTCGATAGGCAGCCTCACGTCAGCTGAGGTCCACCCGAGGGAGGCGTTCAAGCCTGCCATCCGGCACAGCGCTGCCTCGATAATCATCGTCCACAATCACCCCTCAGGCGATCCCACCCCGAGCGCCGATGACGTGCTCATCACAAAGAGGCTAAAGCAAGCAGGCGACCTACTTGGCATCGACCTCCTCGACCACATCATCATCGGCGACCACAACTTTACAAGCATCAAGGAGCTCGGCCTTCTTGCTTAGCCCGCAGCGCCTCTAGACTCCATCCGATAGGCACCCCCTCTTGCGAGAGCAGCCCGCAATACATCCCAAGACCCCAATAGACCCCACAGCGGTCTTAGAAGGCCCTGGGGCAGCCCGTCCGAAGACCACCTACACGGAAAGGAGGGAACATACCCATGACGCCTTGGCGTGAACCAGATGTGCTGGGTCCTGGCGACTATGCTGTTTGGTACGGTCCTGAAGGACGCGACGGTGACTGCGCCGTCGAGGTGGACGGACCATACGTGCGCCAGTACCAGTGCGTCGTCGGCTACCTCGAAGACCATGACGGACCTCCGTTCCTATGCACGGAGACCTACCTCGATGACTGCCCCGAGGAGATCAGGCTGAGGGCAGCTATCGGCGTCGCTCATATCGCCGAATTCGGTGGTGAAGAGTCCTTCGTAGACGAACTGCCGTGACGACAGGTGGATACCCGAGAGCGCGCTTGCGCGAAGCGCCTCGCACGTCAACAATGCGGCCCTGAAGGGCCAGCGTACACGGTCGAACGCCCCGGAACGAATCGACGCACCGGGGCGTCCAGGTCCTTAGCAAGTCCGAAGGTAGCTATACCATACGCAAGGTATGAAAGGGAAAGGAGTCGTCACAGGTGAATGCCAGGGAACTTGTCAGAGAGATCGAATTCGATGTCAGCCAGACAGAGGGAGCCCCGCTTCCAGAAGCGCCCATAACAGCCTCTGGAAATAGCAGAGGCCTCCTTCCCATCCTGGAGCAAATAGTAAAAGGCAAGGGCATAGCTTGCCAGTACAGGACCCTCCATGGTGACCATCACGGCACAAGCTATGGCGGCAGGATCGAAATAGACGACAGGCTCGATGAGGCGGGGAAGGTGTCTGTAATCACGCATGAGCTTGCCCACGAACTCCTGCACCGGAACCCTGAAAACGGCGGCCTCAGCAGAGAGCAAAAAGAGATAGAGGCCGAGGCGGTAGCGTTCGTTGTATGCTCCCACTTCGGAATAGAGACCGCATCCGCTAATTACCTGGCACTGTGGGAGGTTGGTCCAGAGAAGATCATCGAAGCATTCCAGCGGGTCCATAGGATAGCCGCAGAGACGATCGAGAGAATCGAGGCCGCCCTTGCGGCAAGGACAGGGAAGGAAGGCGCCGGCCGGTGATGCTGGCGCTCTTTATATTTTTCATCCTGGGGGTGATATCTTGCATCTGGATCCAGATCAATCGCGGGCTGTAGACGCCCCTTGCGGGCATATCCTGGTGCTGGCTCCAGCGGGTAGCGGCAAAACGAAGGTGCTTACAGAGAGGATGGGCAGGCTCATCAAGAGAGGAGCCGCACCCTCATCAATCCTGTGTATTACCTTCACCAGGAAGGCGGCGGGGGAATTGAAGGATCGGCTGAGCGGTACCCCTGGAACTGGACAGGCGTGGATAGGGACCTTCCACAGCATATGCTACCGGATACTCAGGGCAGAATCATCTCCCCTGAGTGCTCTTGGGTATGGGGGAGGCTTTACCATAGTAGACGCTACCGGGGCTCGGGCCATCATGAAGGGGATACTCAACAGGCTCGGGGTTGAGGCAAGCCCTGAGGAGGTTTTACGTGCCGTATCTCTATGCCGTCTGACCCTGAAGGATGATCCCCGCGACGGATTCTTACACAAGGCGGCCTCGCTTTACAGGAGGCGTCTCCTTGAATTGAACGCCATGGACTTCGATGACCTCCTTGTAAATACCCTCTGGCTCCTGCAGTCAAGTGACGAGATCAGGTTAAGGTATGCGCGGCGATTTCGCCACGTGCTCATAGATGAATTCCAGGACCTGGACCCATGCCAGTGGGAGATCGTAAAGCTCCTTGCCTCAGTCCACGGCAACTTGTTTGCAGTAGGGGACCCACAGCAGGAGATATTTGCGTTTAAAGGCGGGGCCGTGGGAATTACTCTTGAGTATATGCGGAACTCCAGCACCAGAACCTACATGCTCAGGCGAAATTACAGGTCCGCTGGCAACATCGTGGTTGCTGCAAACTCGTTGATAAAGCACGGCACCACAACGGTGCCCATCCCCCAGTTCCCGGTGAGGGACTGGGGTGATCCAATCGACCTATATGTGGCCTCAAACAACCAAGATGAGGCCATATATGTGGCAGAGCTCATCAAGGACCTTCCTCTCAAGGGAATAGCCCCGGGAGAGATAGCAGTGCTCACCAGGACCAGGGCCCAGCTTGCCCCGATATGCAGGGAGCTTATCCAGGCTCGTGTGCCATTTAGGCTCTCGGAAGGCACGGGGCCGGCCAAGGCTATAAAGGTGATGACCATTCATGCGTCAAAGGGAAAGGAGTTCAGCCATGTGATCCTCCCGGGGCTTGAGGAGGGTATTATTCCCCACTTCAGGGCTGCAAACGAAAGCGATGCAGAGGAGGAACGAAGGCTTATGTGTGTGGCCCTCACGAGTGCCAGGGATAAGCTCTATCTTTCATACTCCATGGAAAAGACTCCTGGAAGGAGGCCGGAATACGTGGGACCTTCTAGATTCCTGAAGGAGATCGATGAGAGGCTCCTGGATATTGTCAACTTCCGGGAGGCAAGCGCCTCATAGTCTACGAAACCGGCAACTACATGAGCATATTGAGGACCGCCATTGCCAGGTACAGCCATTATCCTACACAATGTCCACCAGAATCAACAACTGGTATTTTCCAGCAGACTCTATACCGGCAAAGTTGCTATTTCCATCCCATTTTTGGGAACCTGTGAACCTGATGACTCGTTATACATAAAGGAAGAAAAAATTCTCTAAAGACGGAGGGTCCTATGGAATGAGAGAGTCTGGGTTTTCAAGGAAAATCCATTCTGTGGCTTTGCATGTGTTAATCGCATTGCTCGTTGTTAGCACCATTAGCTCGGTTAGCGTAGCTTCTGGAACATCGGATGGAGCATCGGAGCCTATCAAGAATGCCGTTCTTATCTCATGGGATGGGGTTCAAAGAGACCATCTACGTGAGCTACTGGACGCAGGGCAACTGCCTAATCTCAAAGCCCTCATAGCAGAGGGCACAATAGTAGAAATAGACGTAACGCATAAGACCGACACCAAAGCTGGCCACGCGCAGATGCTCACAGGTTATGGTCCAGAAGTCACAGGAGTATACAGCAACTCTGTTTACCAGCCAATCCCTAAAGGATATACAATCTTCGAGCGGCTCGAAGATGCATTCGGGAAGGATAACATTACAACGATCATGATTACTGGCAAGGGAGGAAACCTCGGTTCGAAAGGACCCACTTCAGAAGAACCCTTAATCGCGGAGCTTCTGTGGAAGCAGTTAGAGAAGAAAGGCGTATCTCGGGATCAGGTATTGGAGAGACTTAAAAAGGTGTTCGGGGACGACAAGGTAGGGCGTGCCATAATCTCTATTATGACGGAAGCCCCTTCTAAAGTTCTGAAAAAGTTATCTTCAGGGTCTGCGAAATCGCCTGAAGGTATGAAAGTAAAACGTCGTTTCGCTATGCAATCCCATCGAGGAGAGCCTTTCTACAACGCAAAACCAGCTATCGATCTCTTCCAGGGCGACAAGGCAAGGCCCGCTGATGAGGTAGGGAAGCTTGCTCTGGATAGCCTGGATCAATATGGTAAGGGACGCTTCTTTGCCTTCTTCCATTTCTCCGATCCCGATCATGCAGGCCACAAATATGGGGAGAATTCTCGTGAATACTCAGATGCCATTGTAGAAGCAGACAAATGGCTGGGACGGATAGTGGAAAAGCTGAAAGAATTAGGGGTATACGAGGAGACGCGCATTTACGTTACCTCAGATCACGGTTTTGATGAGGGGAAGACCACTCATTCTATGGCTCCCTATGTGTTCCTTGCGACGAATGACCCGGCGATTGAACGGAGGGGTGACCAGAGGGATATAGTGCCTACGATTCTCACCCGTATGGGAGTCGACATTTCCAAGGTCAATCCGCCACTTCTCGGGAGGCTCCTGACAGATCCAGAAAAACCCTGGTAGTTGGTGAACCTTTCGTAGCAGATTCTTGACTTCTAAGGTCTCATTAATGTAAATCAAACGGGGCAGCTCATACGGTCGGGCTGCCTCAAATGCTATCCAGTAAAGGAGTGTCTGGACCTGTTAGGTAGTGGAACGATACTGGCCGCGAGGAAGACAGCAGGGAATTCCGTAAAGGTATGAAAGACATCACTACCCGGGCCAGGCGGCGCAGGGCGCTCCAGGAGGCCCGGGCGTGGACACGGGGACTTCCTGAGGCACAAAACGATCTCCGCGAGTTCTTGTGGAAGGGATTATGAGCAGCGACCGCCCGGCAACCGGCAAAAGTAACCACAACCTTGAGAAGAGGGCAATACTCAAGACCTGGCTAGATATCTACTCGATGCTTGAAGCCGAATTTGCCTCTCTGAAAATGTCGGGTAAATGTCGGATGTGAAAATGACATTATAACTCAGTCATAATGACAGCCTTGATACCTTTAGCGCTTTTAGGGCCCGGTTTGCCCATATGTCTCACCCACCTATAGCGAAATAGGTTTGTTCCGTTATGAGGGCATGACCTTTTTACTTTCCCTTAAGAACCTGGTCTATTGAAGCCACAACTTAATTCTCATCAGGAACTCCGAGAATCAAATGTTCCAGATTTGCCTATAAAGTAGGCAGTCCTACGACTTTGGGAGATCCGGCAAGGCTTATCTTCAATCACGAGGCACGGAGCTACCACCTTGCTCTATCCACCCTATTAAGCGCGCCCTGGGTATCCGAATCGTTCGACCGATTCTTACCACAGGAAAATCTGGCTGACGACATATCTCATAAGCGGCAGAGCGGCCGATTCGGAGATATTTAGCAAGTTCATCTACAGTTAAAAACTCCATTTCTTGGTTGCTATCATTGCGGATGCATCTATCACTTTTCATACCATCCATTCCTCCCCGCATACGTTGATTTCATAGATCTCGACGTGAGCACCTCTTGTGATGATTTGTGCCTCCATTTTTTATGCTATGCAGCAAATTCATCATCGTAAGAAAAACAAGCAAAAAAATTATAAAAATATTGCCATGATAGCAAAGTAATGCTATGCTAGCGATGGGGGTGATTTCCATCATGAGGTTTGGCGGACGACTTCGCATAATGCGAAAACAGAGCGGCCTGAGGCTAGTTGATCTTGCCGAGAGGACAGGATTATCGTATTCCTATCTATCGCAATTGGAAACGGGATCTAGGATTCGTCCTTCCGACAGTGTTCTTGAAGCCCTCGGGAGGGCACTGAATGTCCACGTAGATGAATTGCGAGCCTGGGTAGAGGAAGATGTTCCCCGGGACCGAGTCGAGGATCTTAGGAGCTTGGCCGTTAGAAATATCAGATGGCTTGAAGAGATCTCTTCCGTACTGAGCGACGAGACCAGCATACAGAAGATAATAACGCGTTTCCTTGAGCAGGAATACTTAAAGGCCATCAAAAGTGCTACCAAAAACCAAGGACTAAACGCTGACATAGGGCTTCTACTATCTGGGATATCCGCTCATCGCGAGGTCATCAAAGAAGAAATGGATGCGTCGGAGGAAAAAGGTCTGTCTGCAGATGTCGGCGAACCCATCATATCGATTCATGAATTTGTCCGCGAGCTTAAGCTGCTTAATGATAGACTAACACATCTAAATCGCTCAAAGGAGGTTGAAGAACTTGCTTTCGAAATTGAATCCTTAGGGGAAAGGGGCGTTGAATTCATCCGTGAACAGATCAAAATCGCGAAAAGGTACTTTGGGAAATCTCCAGCAAAAGAACTACCTGATGAGATTGGGGGCACGAATTAGTGAGAGGATACATAACGAAGCGGTCTAAGAACTCGTGGACCATCGTTTTGACAGTAGGACGCAAAGTCGATCCTAAAACTGGCAAGAGCAGGCCGGATCAGAAATGGATTACAGTAAGGGGTACGAAGAAGGAGGCAGAGGCCAAGCTGGCGGAACTTCTTCACCAGTACAACAGGGGAGAGCTCGTTGAGCCCACCAAGATGACAGTCGGAGAATGGCTGATCAGATGGCTCGACGTGTATGTCACGAATAGCAGCAAGAAGAAGTTCCGAACCCAAGAGACATATGCTTCCATAGTGAGGAACCATCTGATACCGGCCCTCGGGCACATTCGCCTCCAGAAACTTCAGCCTGCTGACATCCAGGCTTATTACAACAATTCGGGTCTGTCTTCGTCAACGCTGGAGCAACACCATGCAGTACTCCACCAGGCTTTGAAGGTCGCCATGCAGAATGAGCGCCTTATCAACGTCAATCCTGCGGCTATGGTGGCTGAAAAACCGAAGGGCAAGAAGAATCTCGATATGCAGGTGTGGAGCGAGGAAGAGGTTCGTAGGTTCCTCTCAGCAGCAAGGAAGAGAGGAACACAGTGCGAGGCATTCTATACTATGGCACTGGAAACAGGCATGAGGAAAGGCGAGCTATGTGGTCTCAAGTGGGAGGACGTGGACCTCGAGAACCTGACAATTTCGGTTCGGCGTACACTCATCAAGGCGGGCCCTGACCCCGTCATGGGCACGCCAAAGACCGGCAGGGGCAGGGCGATTGCCATATCACCGGCACTAGCGAGGCTCCTGGCACGCCATAAGGCTGAACAGGAATCAGCAGCGCCTCAAGCTGGGTGTACTGTACCGTAACCTTGAATTCGTGTTTGCTAAGGAGACGGGGGAACCCCTCCAGATGAACAACTTTGGGCAGAGGGAGTTCGCCCAGCTAATAGAGGCTTCTGGGGTCAAGAAGATCCGCTTCCATGACCTGCGTCATACATGTGCCACGCTCTTACTTGCCCGCGGGATGCACCCGAAAATCGTACAGGAAAGATTAGGCCATTCCAACATCAGCATGACGCTTGATCGGTACTCGCATGTGACGCCTACCATGCAAAGAGAAGCCGCCCAAGTCATGGGCGACATCCTCAATATACGCTGATTAGCAAATGATTAGCAAGTGCCCTCTTGGAATCCTTCAAACCCGCACCAAATAAGCCTTTGTACATATTTGGTGCCGAAGCGGGGATTTGAACCCCGACGGCCGTTAATGGCCACTAGACCCTGAATCTAGCGCGTCTGCCATTTCCGCCACTTCGGCACACCTTAAAGCTCAAAGATATAACCTAGGATCTATATCTTATATCTACAGTCTGCGGTCCAAAGTCTCATCTGGACGTTTTTTATAATAGCATAAAACAATCCCGTTGTCAACGGGCGCGCAAGAGAGTAAGACAAGACAAGCAGGAAGGGCCCCAGCAGAGGGGCCCGGTAAATAAGTCTTAACTTCTGGCCATCGCGCGGTTATATTCTTCGGGCGTAAGGTCGATAACCTTTTTCAACCCCGTGCTGCTCTGCGTCATGATGCACCTGACCATGCCTTCGGGGGTCTCCCGGGACTTTGTGATCCCATAACCCTGAGCTTCCAGTTCCTTCAGCTTATTAAGGCCCTCGGACACCTCTTGTTACCCCCCACCCAGGATTTATTTTGCCAGTGATTCTCTATGGCAAACACTACTACAAATATGAATTATGAATATGAACTACTATCGTTTAGCAGGACGGTCCCCAAAGCTCGCGATCATAGATTCTAGCTCTTTCGCTACGGCTATCAAGGTCCTCGCTGAGCTGCTGATGTTCTCGACCGAAGCGCTCACCTCCTCAGCAGAAGCAGCTATCTCCTCGGCCGCGCTTGCCGTTTCCTCGGATATCGCTGAAACCTGTTTCACAGCATCGCGGACCTTGGCGCTGCTCTCAGCCATCTCCTGTGCGAAGACTGCATTCTCTTCGGCGGTATCCTCAACGTTGCTCACCGCCTCGACAACCTTTCCTCCGTTGAGGGAGAGCTTCTTTGCCGCTTCGGAGATGCCCTTGATCTCGTTATTCGTTACCTGCATTGCCCCCACTATGCTCTCAAGCGCCTCCCCGGCGCGTGCTGCGAGCTCGCTTCCCTTATTGACCTCATTTGTGCCTGATTCCATAGCCTCTATAACGACATCCGTTCCTTTGCGGATATTACCTATTATCGCACCGATCTCCTTGGTGGAATTGCTCGATCGCTGGGCAAGCTTCCGCACTTCATCAGCAACCACAGCAAAGCCCCGACCATGGTCCCCAGCCCTGGCAGCCTCAATGGCGGCGTTGAGGGCCAGGAGGTTGGTCTGGTCTGCGATGAGGCTTATGACCTGCAGGATCTCGCCGATCTGCTTGGAATGTTCGCCCAGTTCCCTGACCTTTTGCGCGGCCTCCAGGACCGTTGACCGGATCTGGTCCATGCCCTCCACTGTAGCCTTAACTGTTTCCTGCCCGACGCTCGCAGCTTTAAACGCCTCATCTGCAGCCCGGGCCACCCGCTCTGCATGTGCTGCCACGTCCTCAATCATCTTGGACATGTTCTTTATGGTCTCAGATACTTCATGTGTGCTCTCGGATTGCTCCTGGGCTGTGGAGGCGATTTTATCTATTATAACCTTCAGCTCATCCATGAGCTTGACCGTATCCGTCGTATGCTTGGCTTGATCCGATGTGCCCTTTGCCACTCCTTCGATAGCCTCGGCAATCTGGGAGGCGGCCTGGGATGCCTGGTCAGCCGAGTTGGCCAGGGCATTCACATTGGAGATCACCTTGTCAGTTGCGCTCCTGGCGTTGTCAATCAAACCGTACAAGCTTGCGGCCACCTCGCTGAACGCCGCCGCGAGCTCCCCTGGAGCTCCCCCTGGGGCCCCCATCCCCTCTCCCTTCAGCTCCTTTCCCTTCGGCCCCTTCGGCGCGCCCACCTTTACGCGCCCTGCAGAGTCTAATTGCTCTGCCAAGTCCAATTTACACTCCCCGGAAACAAGCTTATGGGCTAGCTGGACCGCCTGGCTGGCTATGCTCGCCGCCTCTCTCTTCAAGAGAAAGATGATACCAATCAAAAGAACGAGGGCTGCAGGTACCAGCGCATAGATGAGCTGGCGCGCGCGGATGATATTGGCGAGACTTGCCTCGAGGCCAGTTCCGTCAGGCCCGGTAGCTTCCCCCCCGGGAATTCCGGAAAGCGCACCGATCGCAGAGTTCAAATTGGCTACAGCAAGGTAACCTATAAGGGCCGTTACAACAATGAAGAGAATAATTCCTACTATAAGTTTTAAATTCCTTTGCAGATCCACCCCAAGACCCCCATTCCGTTCTCCAGTACTCCAGTACTTCGTTTCATAAGTTCTGGTCACAAGTTCTGATAGTCTTTGCTCCCCGAGTATGCGCCTAAGTATGCGCCCAAACATGCACAGTGACAACTTTCTTGGCAGGTCACGCGCAGGGGTGCCAAATTTATGGGCAGTTACTCACCCGTCCTGCCAAGAATCTTGGCAGAGTGCCCCGACAAAGAGGCGAAGGTGGCAACTTTCTTGGCAGAGTGGTGGAGCAGCCTGCCAAGTTTCTTTGCAGACCCTTATACCGCGCCTCATACCGCATAAGCGGCACCATCTGAGAATGAAAACGGCTTTAGCTGTGGTAATGCTTATTTTCAGGGCGGACCTCCATGCCGCGCTGCGGCGTCACAGAAAGTGAAAATATCCCTGGAAGCAATTGGGTTATTTTCAGGCTAAACTCGGGCGCTTCTCTATCCAATCTCTTTCTTTCTTATATCGGCATATTCAGAAACTAACTTAAGCAGTCGAAGAGAGTTTTCCAATAATTTTTGGGTAAAACTATCAACGAATATCAATTCCATGAATCATCGTCAATAGATTATCGATCACCGGTTTAAGAGATTAGGATCATCTATTCAAGGAATCGATGGGGGACCCATACCTGTATGCAGGGCAAGGATAACTCAAGGCGAATATCCCCAGTTGTCATCCTATCGCTGTTGCTTCTCATTATCCTGGGCCTAACGGCAACGAAAATTCTTGAAACACGCAGGTCAAAGATGCCGCCGCTGCAGCCCGAGGTGGTCATCCCGGGGAGGTTATCCCGCCGCGGGCTCACCCGCGATCTCGCCGCCACTATCGTGGCTATGTTTGATAAGAGGGCTGACGCCCTGGTCGAGGGGAAACCTGGGTCGATTGATGATATTTATAGCCCTAGCAGGGGCCGCGACGAGGGGTCTCCCGCCGTGGAGGGAACCCCCTCCGGTGGAAATCACGGCGAAAATGGCAATGGCGAGTCAGAGGGCGGGGCGGGAAGTTGCGGTGATAATAAAGCCCTGCAACATGAAATGCGCCGCATCAGATATGTCACTGCCTGGGCCGCCAAGCGTGGCGTCCGTTTCACCGGCTCCGATGTGTATCTCCAGATACACGACATGGAGGCCAGGGGAGATGTCATCCTCCTGAATGTGTGGCAAAGCTTGAACCTAAAGTATACCTATGCAGAGACCCGCGAGGCCCGCACGGGAGCCGCAGCTGCCGTAGAGGCCGCAGCGCGGGGCAAGCAGAGAGGCTCCGGCGCCTTCGGCATTAGGACGAGGCACACATTGGAGCTCGTGCGGGCCGCAAATGGTAAGTGGCTTATCCTCAAGGATGAATACACCGACCCGCTCGGCGAGGATACCCTTGTCCCCGAGGTGGCGCCGGCTATGATGCCCGCGCCGACCGCAGCCTCGTCTGCGGCATCCGCCCCAGGCACAACGCCCGCACCAGCCACCTCACTCGCGATGGCCATATCACCTATGGGGGCCACATTATCTGCACCTGCCTGGAACCAGGGCCGCAGCGGGTCCTATGACCGACGTTACGACCGGCGGGCCGCAGTGGCCTACGCAAACAAGTATTGCGGCGTAAAGACGGGCGCGAAGGCAAGGGAAGGGAAGGAATTCGGATATAACCCGCGGTACAAGGACTACACAGACCTGGGCGGGGACTGCACAAACTTTATATCCCAGGTGCTTGGCGATAGAGAAGGCGGCCGGCTCCCGATGGATGATGTATGGTACTATGATTTCTCCGCCGGCGACGGCGGGAAAGGGTCCAGCGCGTGGACGGAAACGGAGGCATTCAGGGACTATCTATTGGGCAGCGGGATCGCGAAGTGCCTGGCGCGGGGCGACTATTATGGCGTCACGCGCCAGACCAAGAAATTTCCGCGCGGGGTTATAAACGAGCTCAGGGAGGGCGACCTGATCGCTTACGAGGAGAAGGGCGATATCCAGCACTTTGCCGTCGTCGTGGGCCGGGACTCCGCCGGCTATACCCTGGTCAACAGCCACACCGCCGATCGATACCGCGTCCCGTGGGACCTCGGCTGGGACAGGAAGACGATCTTCTGGCTCTTGAAGATCCTATAACATCCTTATAGCATTGAGAGTATTGAAACACCGGAAGTTTATGGTTCTGATCGATGTGCTTTAAGCGCACTGATGCACCAGTCAGTCCTACTTAAGTGCACCAATTAGTTCAGTTATGAGTTCAGTGTAGTTGCACTCCAGCTTCAGTGCTTACGCTCCAGCTTCAGTATTTGCACTCCCGCGCCGCCTGCGCGTAAGCCATGAGGTTCTCGACAGGCGCATCAAAGAAGTGATCCGATGGGCTCATGATATAGCCTCCGCCGGGGCCGAGCTTCGCGAAGAGGTCAAAGACCGTCTCCCGTATCAGCTCGGGCGTTCCCTCAGTCAAAACTCCGAACTGGTCCAGGCCGCCGATCAGCGCAACCTTCGAACCTATCCTGGCCTTGACCTGCTCCGGCACCACATCCCCTCCAACAGCGGGCGGTGAGAGCGTCTCAGAGGCATCGCACCCATTGGCCACTATAAGCTCAAGGATTGGCATCATGCCCCCGCATGTATGATATACTACCTTCTTCCCTACCCTGTGGATCGCCTCGTGCATCTCGCGGTCGTACGGGAGGCAAAACTCCTTAAACATCTTGGGGGAGATGACCGTCGAGGATGCCGCCCCTCCACCCGTCTCGATCAGATCGTAACTTGAGCCTGCAAGGCTCTCCTCGATATACTGCAGCTTCTTGTCGAGCAGGATCCTCATAAATCTGTGAACCCAGTCCGGCATATCAAAGGCGGCCATTATCATCTCCTGGGTTCCCGCAAGGACGCACGCATCCTGCCAGCACCCGCCCTGCTCACCGAAGACGAAACCGCGAACTATACCATCATCGCCCAGCTCGTCATAGACCTCGCGCACCTTCTGTTTATCGAGCCGCGGCACAGGCATATATTTCCTTATCAGTTCTATATCCTCGGGCCGCTTGACCATGGGCTCGATAACCCACGAAGTCTGACCATTCTTCCCCAGCCTGTAGGAGAGGGTGCCCTCCGGGGTTGATATGGTGTAGAGGTATTCATCATAGTCGTTGACCCGGGGCAAGCTCTCGCAGGTGACCCTCCAGTCGCCGCTCTCCCTGGGGATGAGCGGCACCGTCGTTATGGCCGCGTCGAGCCCGATGAACCTGAACGCTTCGATATCAGACCGGCCGCCCATATACCGGGCCAGGTGGTAAGGTTGCCATTGATGAACAGTAGCGGGAACGCGGTCGGGAACCCTCCGCTCAAGGGCAGCCCACATTCTCTCCTTTGAAGTCATCATAAAGCGCCTCCCCGTTACCCTTTCTCCCATTATCCCCTATCCCGTTATCCCCTCTTACTATCGCCTCTTGTTATCGCCTCTTAACCTCTCTCCTTGATGATCCTCTATCCCCTATGATCCCGCGGTTATTCCCAACGATCATCCCCGATGGTGATCCCCGATGTCCCGCCAATCGTCAAGATAATAGCATTGTTAATTTTCCCAGTCAACCTGGATTTCCGCCTTTGGATTTCCGCTTTCCTACCCAGCTCACTTGATCGCCCCTCGCATTAGCCCTGCAACAAAGTATTTTTGCACAGAGAGGTACCCTATGAAAGTGGGGATAAGCCCCAGCACTGCCACGGCATTCAATTGAGCCCACTGATTAAAGTAGCCTGCTTGGGTGAGCATGAAATTATAGAGCCCTACCTGGTAGGTGAGGAGTTCCTTCGATGAGATCAGCACGAGAGCCATAACAAACTCGTTCCAGGCTATTACGAATGTAAGTATGGTTACAGCAGCCAGACCCGGGAGGCAAAGTGGGATTATCACCCGGGCAAAGGAGCTGAGCCTCGTGCACCCGTCGATCATAGCCGCTTCTTCAAGTTCCCGGGGGATGGATTGCATAAACCCGATCAGTATCCAGATGGATAGCGGGATATTCATCCCGGTGTAAACAAGGACCAAAGATGTCCGGGTATCGATCATTCGCACCTTAGACAACATGAGATAGATCGGGACGATATTTGTCAGGCTGGGTATCATCTGAGTCGCCAGGATAGCCAGGAGTATAAGATCGCGCCCTCGAAATCTCAAGCGGCCGATGGCATAAGCCCCGAGTGCCCCGGCAATCATCACGGTCAGAGCGGAAATGGAGGATACGATCACGCTATTTACCAGTGTTGTCGTAACATCCGTCTGCCCGAGGACTAGGCGGAAATTCTCTAGGTAGAGACCTTTGGGAAGCCACCTGGGGGGCCACTGAAACAGGTCGCTCTCGGGCTTGAGCGACGAGACCGTCACCCAGAGGATCGGGAGGATGGAATATATACAAAAAATAATCAGGAGAACATGGATCGAGAGTTCCCCCATATACCTTCTCGTGTTCACCTTCATAATAATAGTCCGCATACCCATACCCACATCCCGCCTCTCACGTTTCCTGAATATCTACTACCTGGCGACGAGCTATGGTCTTCAGGTAAATGGCGGTTATCACGAGGTTTAACACAAACATAACAACACCTATGGCTGAGCCATAACCCAACCGGCCTAGCGTAAAAGCCTGCCTGTACATGTTCAATCCTATAATCTCGGTATAGTTGAGAGGGCCACCGCCTGTAAAGGCGTAAACCAGGCTGAAGATATTGAATGTATATATCGTAATCAGTATGAAATTCGCGAGCATCACAAACTTCATCATGGGCACCGTTACGAATCTGAATACTTCCCATGGCCTCGCCCCATCAACCTTCGCCGCCTCGTAAAGCTCAAGAGGGATGGATTGCAGCCCGGCAAGTTCGATCACCATGGAAAATGGGGCTCCTTTCCACACATTTAGTCCAATAGCCGCCACCATAGCCAGGTTGGGGCTTGCGAGCCACGATGGCTGCCCCAGGCCGATCCGTCCAAGGTAATAATTCAAGAGCCCGTAGGTATCGTTAAAGATCCATTTCCATGCCGAGACAGCGGTAATATCAGAGATCACCCATGGAAGAAATAGAATGGCACCATATATCCCCCTGAATCTTTCGACCCTGTTTAGAGCAAGGGCAAACCCGAGGCCTAATACAAACTGGAGCACAATAACCCAGAATACATAAATATAGGTGTTTTTCAGAACCTGTAGGGTTGCTGGGTCCTTGAAAAAATCTAAATAGTTTCTGACGCCAATGAGACTCCAGACCGGCCTGGCAAGAGAGGCGTTGGTAAGGCTCAAATAAATTGAATAAAGGGCAGGGTAGATAACGAAAACCCCGATGAAGAAAGCCGCGGGAAGCAAAAATGAAACCACCATAGCAGACTCGCCATTAGATTTGTTGCCTCCAGTCTGCAATTTACCACTATATCCGCGTCTCTCAATCATCTCAAACTCCCCTTCAATTGCCCCGGGTGGGCTGGCGCCGGAGCTGGCTCCCATGGCACCAGCCCACTCTCAAGCGTCTACTCTACTCTACTACTCTCCGGACTACTCTCCGGTATCTATATTATACTATCCAAAGCCTGGACTACTGGATTAGACTATTAGGCTATTTGATATAACCTGCATCCTTTCCGAACTTCACGACCCTGGCTACCGCATCCTCCAGGGCTTTCTCTGCATCCTTACGCCCCATTAGCACCTCCTGGAGGGCCTGGACCCACTCGAGCGAGGCCTCAGGGTAGATTGCCACGGTCGGCCGCGTGTTGGCGTAAGGCAGCTGAGAGAGGATGATCTTATCCCACTCTGTCTTTGCAAATCGGGAATCAGCTGCAAGGGACTTTTGGACCGGGAAGTAACCCATCTCAAGCATCCGCCTCACATGGAATTCTCCTTTGCCGGCCACCATATTAATTAGATCCCATGCAGCCTGATATTTCCTCGGATCCTTGCCAGTGATAGCGATGCCCCATCCGCCCGCATTCACGGCACGCTTGCCCGTCCTCGGGTATATGGGGTTGGGAGCCAGCCCTATTTTGCCCTTGAGGTCCGGCGCGTGTGCCTCAATGCTCGCGGTCAGCCAAGAACCGTGGAACATCATGGCTGCCTTACCCATATCAAAGAACTTCTCAGCATCGTCATAGATCATATTTATAGCTTCCGAGGGTATGGATTTATCATGCCTATACATGCTGGCAAGGAGGTTAAACAAATCCCTGCTGGTCTGGTTATTGTAGACCGGCATGTTGTTATCATCCACAAAGGACTTCTCCCCAGCCCAGTAGAACCCCAAAAGCACCACAGTGGTATGTTCGCTCTTTCCCAACGGGAGAACCAACCCGTAACGCTCCGCCTTCCCACCGGGCCCAGCTTTTGTCAGCTTCCGGGCATAGAGCTTGAGCTCATCCCAGGTCTGCGGGGGACGATCTAACCCGGCCTCCCTGAATAGGTCTTTCCTGTACCAGAGCATAGAATTGAAGGCGGTCTCGGGGACGATCCCATGGATTTTTCCATTATAGGTCGCAAAAAACGGTGCGTAATAGTCTTCCTTGAGATCCTTGGGGATCAAGTCATCCAGGGGTTGGGTATAACCGTTGGCCGCAAACTCTGCGATCCAAAATCCATCCAGGGTAATAACATCCGGCTGAGTGCCCTGCCGGCACTGTAAGAGGTATTTGCTCCTGCCTTCAGTGTCCCCCGTGATGAGATCTAGCTTAACATCGACGTTGGGGTGGGTTTCCTTAAACTTTGGAAGTATCTCGGTCTGGAACACCCCGGGCTGTCCTGCCTGGGTTGTCATCCACCATGGAGGAACTACCACCTTCAAAACTATCTTCTCGGCAGCCATTGCGGTTGGCGCCACCAGAAC
The DNA here is from genome assembly GCA_013178125.1 of Bacillota bacterium. Classification (NCBI taxonomy): domain Bacteria; kingdom Bacillati; phylum Bacillota; species Bacillota bacterium. The sequence goes on from JABLXJ010000010.1 coordinate 19,252, forward strand.
GAGCACCAGAAGGATCATAAGGGCTTTTTTAAGCATCCCGTTTCCCTCCATTTTCGCAAATTTTTCGCAAATTGTTCTTCGCTTTCCAAAGAACCATCCTGCCTGAACCTACACCACACCTCTACTCCGCACCTCTTTGCTTCCATCACTTCCACCCATGAGGGGAATACCCCACCCCAGCATATCCAACCGGTGCGATTCCCCGGCATGGTAGACTACATATCCCCCCCTTCCCCTCTCTCTTCCAGGACGTTCTTGACACGTCACGTGACACGTCACACAGCGTAAGCCTCGCGCCTCCCCTCCCCTGATGGTACATCTCTGGCCATGTTGCTCCATGTTGTGGCACTGCTCACTGCTGTGGAACCGTTATGGCACACTGTTACCGTTCACCGTCATATATGCGATCTTCTCATATGGCTCCCAGACCTCTGGTTCTTCTCTTTGGGGCGCATCGATCGAGAGCTCCAGCGTTACAATCGCCGCAGGACCTGCTTTGAATCTCACCTCGTGGCCGTCGATAACAGGTAGATCCCCGGTCGGCACAGGCTCCTCGGCCAGGTTGGCGAGCCGGGCACTGCGCACCTGGGGCTGGACCCGGATCCTACCCTCAACCTCCTCGCCCCCAAGGTTGTATACCCGGATCACGAGGGCGCTTTTATCTTCGGCGCGTTTCAGGGCGCTGAGTACGAGGTGCGCAGGCTCTATACTGATGAAGCTACTCACGGGTGGGCCAGCCGGGCCCGCCAAACAGGCAGGCGCAGGGCCGCCCGAAGCTAATGTGCCTTCTGGCGCGCCAGCAGCCGCGCCAGCAGCTGTAACCTCCCCGCATCCAGTCACCCCGGCGACCCAAGATGACCGGGAGTGATATAGCCGGGATTGAGGCCATACCTGCCGTGCGAGAAGGGGAACATTATGGGCAAATGCCTGAATGTATGAGAGCTCCGTCCGCCAAGTCCCCTGGTGGGGTATTATGGAATAGGCGAAGCTGTGCCTCCCGAGGCATTGCCCCCCGGGGGCGTGGAATCTGTAGCCGTCGCGGCCCTTCCGCGTCAGGAGATCGAACCGGGCTATACGGTCCACGCAGCGCAGGAGTGTAAGGGCTATTGTACCCTGCCCATCATCTTTGACCTCGTACTCGGTCAGGCCCGCAGCAGCTATAGTCAGACCGCGCTCCCCATCGCTCACATCCACAAATTCCCGGAAAGGATGGGTCGGCGTGGGATTTTCGACCCAACCACCCGCGGGCGGGAGCTTCACAGGGCGAGCCACCACATCGAACGGGCTCCCGGCATATGAATGGCTTGAGGAAATACCTGAGGGGAAGAGCACCCTGAGGCGGTGATCCCGCACCCTATTGTCAAACTCCGTGACTACGTTCAGCCTCCGCGACCTCGCCGTCAGGGTTACATAGGAGACGACATCACAGGCTACCATATTCTCGCTCCTGGACCGCCGGTCATGAGTAAGACCTTCAGGCAGCTTCAAGACCCCTGCGATCTTGAAGGTAACCTTAACTGGCCCATTCTCTACGAGCGCAATCACCGGCTTCTCGCCCATGCCGAAAAATACAGTATCATGCAGCGGGTATGAGTAGGTGTATTCATCCCCGGCATCCCCGCTATCCTCGAACATATTACAGCGGCTGTACCGGGCCCCCGTGCTCTTGTCCGTTACCACAAGGCTCCCATCCTCTGAGATCTCCACCTTGAGAAACTCATTTTCGGCCCAATTTGGCCCCGAGGATAGGCCATAGCTGCCAACGGCACCCCGGTGGGCACCCTGGGGCGTAACCGCATATATCTTGTACCCGCAGGCGGGGACGTCCTCCGCTAGAAAGGAGAATGTCAGGCGCCGGATCTTCTCAACTCTCGGGCGCGCCCACGGATTCACGACCAATCTCTCGGTATCCTCCACGCTCATGACCTGACACGGCAACACCCTGCCCTCCGGGTCCCTGACCGCTGGCGAGTCCACCTCCCCGTTCCATGGTATGTCGACGGATGCGGTAACTACATCGGTGCGCTTCCACCCCAGGGCGTTGTAGATAAAGAGTCCAACCTCATCTCCGGCCTTGACAGGGCTCTCCACCGTGGCAGATATGGTATCCACGCAGCGCTCGACTATTTCCTCTCCCATCTCCCTCGCCCAGGCAAAACGCGTCATCATCTGTTCGTGGACAGGGTCGACGCTGCACCCGCATATACTATCATGAGGGTGGTTCTGAAGCAGGTATTCCCATGCCTTCCAGAGATGAGCCCTGGGGTAACACCCCGTCTTGCTCCACATAATGGCCGCCATGGGCTCGGCCCACCTTTCCATGAGCCTCTCGACCTCGAAATTAACCTGTTTCAGGTACATTCTCGTCGAGATGGTCCCCGCCAGGATATTCATAAACTGGTTATCCCGCAGTTCGCCTTTGAATGTATCCAGGGATGGGCCTGCCTCCCTCACCTTCTGGATGTATTCAATAAGGCTCGAGTGTTTAAATTCCATGTCGGGGAACAGCTCCGCCGCCGTCGCCAGAATGCTGGAGAGATCGGGCTGGGGCTCCAGGTGGTCACACCCGTTCATCAAGAGAAGATTCTGGGTCGAGGCATGCTTAATGAGGAGGTCCAGAATGGGCCTGAGCCGGGCGCGAAGCTTCTCAGGATCGGCCGGGAGGTCCGCGCCATAGCAGTAGCCACCTTCATCAGGCATGTGTATGGTCAGCACCCTGGAACCATCGGGCGCCTCCCAGTAAAACTCCGACTTGATATCCCCCCCTATGCCGCGCCAGAGGAGGGCTGTATCCAGCCCGAAACCTGCGAAGACCTGGGGCAATTGGGAGATATGGCCGAAGCAATCAGGCACATAGCCCACCTTCATGGTCTGCCCGAACTCCCTTGAAACCCTATGGCCGAGGAGGAGGTTACGAATTGTTGCCTCGCCGCTCACGAGGAACTCATCGGGCAATATATACCAGGGGCCTACAAGTATGCGCCCCTCCTGGATATACTTCTTGAGCACATCTCTCTTCTCGGGCCTCAGCTCGAGATAGTCCTGCAATACTATGGTTTGCCCATCGAGATGAAAGTGTGTGTAGTTTTGATCCTTATCGAGGATATCCAGCAGGTGATCAATTAAATCCACAAGCCTGAACCTGAAGAGCTGAAATGGAAGATACCATTCACGGTCCCAGTGGGTGTGCGAAATCGTGTGGACTTCATATCGCTTGCCCATAATTGTTCTCCTCTCATCCCGGGTGTGATGCGATCTTCAACTCATTACCAAATTGATCATCATCATCATTATCATTGATCATCATCCGACCGCTTTTTTAACTAAGCCAGCAGCTGCGTTCGAAGCCGTATTACACCCGCAGGACTCGCGGAGCATAAGCTTGTAAGGGATTCTCACCACAATATCGGAGTCGTTTCCCATGCCCTTTTCCTCTATGCGCCTGATAATGAGCTCGACGGCCTTACGGCTGAGCATCTCGGGGTTCTGGTCGAATGATGTAAGCTGCGGGTGAAGCAGGGGGTCTATATCCATATCGCAAAATCCTATTATGGCAAGATCACCCGGTATGGCTAGCCCGAGCTCTCTGCATACGCTGTAAAACTTTATCGCAGTATAATCATTATTGGTGATTACCGCCTCCAGGTCGTCATTCTCAGTAAGGTATTCTGCTATGCGGACCTTGTCAGCTTGAAGCAATTGCTCATACTTCAGGCCAGGGGCGACAGCTACCTTATCCACTATGCGTTTTGCGGGCACGGAGAGGCCTTTCTCCTGAAGGGCAGCCGTGAGCCCCGCAATGCGACCCAGTGTAGGGGTCATGGCCGCCCTGTCGCAATTGAAGAAGCCTATTCGCGTGTAGCCGTGCTCCATAAGGTGGACAGCTGCCTGGTAGCCCCCGTCGAAATCCTCTCCTATGACTCTATCGCCGTGTAGACCTTCGATGTAGCGATCAATAAAGACGAATGGGATGCCCTGTTCAAGGAACATATTGAGATCTTTCTCTTCCGGGGGACAATCAGCGGTGTAGAGGATTATGCCGGCGACGCCCTCGTCGATCAATTGGGTTATCTTCTCCTCCTCGACCTTCTGGTCGTGTTCTGTATGGCAAAGGATAAGGGCTATGTCGCGCTGGGCGAGGGCTGACTCCACGCCGATCACGATTCTGCTCAAAAAGGTATCCGAAATAAAGGGAAGGACCAGGCCAACCTTGGCGCGCTTTACAATGCCAGGAGACTCGTTAAGTTTTATCGGGTCCTCCACGAAGGTCCCCTTGCCCTGGACCTGGTATATTACCCCCTGAATAGCCAGGTCGTTTAATGCGCGCCTTACGGTGCCGCGGCTTGCTGAGAACATCCTGCAAAGCTCGGCTTCAGATGGAATCATGTTGTGGGGCCTGTAATTCTTGTCGTTGATCTGCTGGATAATGAACTGCTTTATTTCCTCGTGTTTAGGGAGGTATCTTTTCAATATTGCCATTTGAGTACACCTGTATATACATGTATGTTTAAGCTAATGATAGCATAGCTTGAGAGATATATCAAGACAGGAATAACAAAGGAATCCGCCACGTTTTGGTTAAATCGGGCGGATTCCTTTGATTAAATCGGCAAACCTCATCGCCTTCGGCCATCACGCCAGCCGCAGAGCGAATTCTGGGCACACAGGGTTACAGTAGCCGCATAGAATGCATCTTTCGCGGTCGACCGATACTTTATCGCCTTCCAAATAAAGCGCTCCATTGGGGCATGTCTCCACGCACGTCCCACAGCCCCTACAGGCGTTTCGGATGATCACGAGCTTCTTCGTTTCCCGCCTGCACCTGGCCTTGAGCTCCTCAGGGACGACCTGGTTCCGGAAAACCCTGAGGTCATATTCCAGTTCCTGCAGGCTCACCACGCCAACTGCCACGGACATGACACCCGGCAGGTTACGGACGAAGTTCAACGCGTCCTCTACATCATCGATTAGATGCCCACCCGCGAGGGCCTTCATGGCATAGACGCCCTTGCCTGCCTCTGCAGCAGCGCGGATGGCACGGGCCATATCCTCCACAGTACCGTCAATTATCCCCAGACCCGCCTTGTTTATGAGCGGGAAGATCACATCTATGTCGGACCGCTCGAGCGCGGCATAGACCGTCTCGACTACGTGGGTTGAGATGCCTACGGCCCTTATCTTCCCCTTTTCCTTGTAATCGATAAGGCATTGAAAAGCGCCGGCGCGCTCGGCGAAAACGGTGCGAGTCGCCCGTGGCGCGTGAAGATGGAATATATCTATGCAAGGGAGCTGCAACTCATCGAGGGCCATCTGCACGCTTCTCTGCATATCCTCGTAAGAGCTAACTGGGGACTTTGTTGCTATGACCGCCTTGCCTTCGAACCCTTTTAGAGCTTCGCGGATGTGGGGGTAGGTCTTGTAGCCCTCGGCGGTATCGATGAAGTTAATGCCCTCGTTGAGCGCCTTTCGAATCAACTCGGATGCGGCGTGTAGCGGTATGTCGGCCTGAGTGGGGCCCATCGGGAGAGCCCCGAAGCAAAACTCAGTAACCTCGATGCCTGTGCGACCTAGTATTGTGGTTCTCATGCAGGTCTTAGTGCCTCCTATATGATATTTACAGTCTCCATTTACAGTCTCCAGATTTCCTTATCTGCGCACATTATCTCGTTTTGGCGCAGCAGCGCCTCTGCGTTATTATCGAAGCCGCTTGCGCTATAGAAGATGTAGTACCCTTTTATCCCAAGCTCCTGAGCGGTCTCCTTTACCCTCAGGAACTCCTCGACCTCATTCCGGCCTATCTTTCTATCATAAGTCTTTACACTGATTAGGAGGTCCTGGCCCTCCTCGAGGCTCCTCGCCCATATGTCTATCTCGTGCTCCCTGCCACCCTCGAGATTTACCTTGATGGGCTTAACCTCCCGGTACGAGGTGAATTCGGCGCCCTCCTGGTAGTTATACACCTTGTCCCTGAGGCGGGCACCCTCCTTCCTGTACTCCTCAAACCTCAGGTAGCGCATTAAGAGGTATTCCAGGATGTGACCCTTGTGATAGCTATCCCGGCCCTTCACCTTCCGAAGCTCCCGCTTTAGTTCTCTATCTCTTCCTTCTGCCTCTTCCTCTCCTCGGCAAGGGTATCCTCGAGGGGGAGGTTTTCTATCTCCTCTTCATACTTATACCTGAATACCTTGTAGAAGATGTCGTCCCTCATCCCCCGGTACCTCAGGCTCGTGCTCCCTTCCGCTATGAGGTCCCCTTTGACTAGCATCTGGAGCTTCTCCTCGGCCTGCCGGTCATTGTAATCGAGCTTGAGGTTCTCTATGATCTCCTGCCTGGTCCACTCCTTATCCCGGTTCTTTGAGAGAAAGAGCACTATCTTCTTGGCATTTATGTCATCACCTGAGCAAGGGTCCTGCCTATATACTCAAGCCATGTACCGTAAATAGTCCCCTTCCTGAGCTCATACTCTAAAGTATCAAGAAGCCCATCCACCGTGGTGAGGTCCTTATGCTTATACGTGCTCCTTATGACAGCGCTTATATAGAACGGGTCTGAGTCCACAAGCTTATTGAGGTATACAGCTACATCCTCTCCCACAGGCACCCCTGTTATGAGGCTATAGTTCAAAACAGCCTCGAGGCCCTCCTCCTCTGTGAGGTTTCCGAGCTCCATCTCAATGAACCTGCCGGGTAGCTGCATATGGATTATGTTCTTGAGCCAACTTACCCAGCTGCCAGTCACGAGCAGGGGGGCTATCTTGGACTCTGCAAGGGAGAGATATGAGCCCGCGAGGTCATTTATCCTGATGGTACACGCCTTATCCCTGTATATCTCACTATTCAGGAACTGGAACTCGTCTATGATTTGCACTATGTAGTCCCCGGTTACGCTTGCTATCCTGTGGGGCGCAGCCTGCGCGTGATCCCATATTATATCTACAAGGCTCTCCTTTTCGAGGACGGATTTGAAGGCCCGGATGTTATCTACGACTTTCTTGAGCCCGAGCTCATCCGCTTTAGCCTCGAGGACATCTAGTGACTTGGGTTCCCTATAGAGCTCGATATCTCTGCTCTTAAACCCGATATATTGAGACATAAAGGCCCTATAGAAGATATCTGCAAAATCTACAACCCACTTGCTCCCCTCTTTTACCTCAAAGTAAAATGGGATGACCTTCCCGTTCTGGGTGTAGACGATATTGCAGAACCTCTCTACAAGGGCTGTCTTGCCCTTCTTCCTCCGGGAGAGCAGGGCCGTGGAGCGGGAGAGCTTTCGGGGTACATTCCCCACCCATTCCTCGAGAAATGAGAGCTCGTCCCGCCTTCCCACAAAGAGCTCAGGCTGGCCTATCCTCTCTTCTATCGCATGGATCAGGTCTTTTTGGTGCATATCACACGACCCCTCCCCGTCAGTCAGCCAGGGGTATTATATGGTTATACGTAAGGTTACAACTAGCGAACCCGAGACAATCTTAGGGCCCGGCACGAAGCTGGAATTGGATGACATCTTCATTCTATACTACAAATACATCTTCTTCAAGGCTCAACCCAATTTTCAACTTTTCGGTTAGATCGTTTGTATGGTCGGTTGCTATACCATCGGCTGCTGGGTTATACTACGATCAAGGGAAGCCTTTATGAGGAGTGGTGTAGTATGGCTGCAATTGGCATGTTCCTCGCCATCATCCTCTTCATCCTCGGGCTCGCGGGTACGGTGCTGCCTGTGTTGCCCGGGGCGCCCCTAATATGGCTTGGAATACTCATATATGGCCTCTTTACGGGCTTCGCGAAGCTATCCCTTCTCTTTTATCTTGGACAAGGCCTCGCCGTCCTGCTCACCGTGCTGGTCGACTATGCGGGCACGGCATACGGGGCGCGGAGATATGGCGGCTCGCGCGCAGCGATCTGGGGGAGCGCAGCTGGCATCTCCGTGGCGCCTATATTCATGGGCGTGCCAGGGTTCATAATCGGCCCTTTCCTGGGGGCGTTCATCGCCGAGGCCCTGGCAGGGCGTCCTATTAACCCGGCTTTTCGAGCAGCCTTCGGGACCCTGATCGGCCTCGTCGGGTCCACCATCCTCAAACTCGGCATCGAAATAGGGATGATAGTCTGGTTCTACTGGACCGTCCTCAGGTGATTAGATCAGACCAGGCTGGGCCTCAGATTGAGACTGGGCTCGAGACCGGGCCTTAGGTAAGGTTGCTTCTCAGGTAAGGTTGGGCCGGGGGCGAAGCCCGACCCTCAACTGCTTAATTACTTAACAGAGCCGGGAAGAGGCTCAGGATGAACCATGCCACCGTGAGCCCGATCAGGCACACGACCGTTATCCAAGCAATAAGGTTGAAGAACGGCGAATTTACATGCTGTCCCATGATCCTCCGGCTGTTTACAAGCTTCAACATGAAGATGAGGATCACCGGCAGGAGTATCCCGTTTACCTCCTGCGAGCGCAACATCACCTTCATGAGCGAAGTGCCGGGCAGAAGCACCACCACGGCGCCGATGGCTATGAGCGCCGTGAAGAGCGAGAAAAAGATGGGCGCCTCTCTAAATTCATTATCGATCCCGCTTTCCCAGCCGAAGGCCTCGCATACGGCGTAGGCCGTGGAGAGAGGGAGCACGGCCGCAGCCAGGGCAGATGCGCCGAAGAGACCGATTGAAAAGAGGTAAGTGCTATACCTCCCCGCCAGGGGCGCCAACGCCAGCGCGGCATCCTTCGCCGTTTCTATGGGGATCCCTGCTCGAAAGAGTGTAGCTCCTGTCGACACAATTATGAAGAAGGAGATGAAGTCGGTCCAGAACGCGCCGAAGAGCACGTCGAGCTTCTCGTATCGATAATGTGAGATCGTTATTCCCTTATCCACGACGGTTGCCTGTATGAAGAACTGCATCCACGGCGTTATGGTCGTGCCTATTGTTGCTATGAAAAGGAGCATAAACCCGGGCTCCACCTTGAACGTCGGCACCAGCATCCCTCGCGTGACTTCGCTCCAATCCGGCCGGGCCATGAAGCCTGATGCTACATAGCCCGCGAAGGTAAGTGCGAAGAGAAGCAGGAACCGCTCAACCGCCTTATATGACCCCTTTACCACGAGCCCCCAGAGCATGACCGCGATGAGCGGCACGGAGACATATTTGGGCACCCCGAATATCTCCATGCTCGCCGCTATGCCAGCGAACTCGGCTGCGCAGGTTGCTACATTGGCCACGAGCAGCACGAGCATGGCGAAGAAGGTCCACCGGACCCCAAATTCCTCGCGGATGAGGTCTGATAGCCCCTTGCCCGTGACAGCCCCCATGCGTGCGCCCATTTCCTGGACTATGGCGAGGCTGACGGTTATGAGGATGATCATCCAGAGCAGGCTGTAGCCCTCGCGCGCCCCTACGATGGCATAGGTTGCGATCCCACCCGCATCGTTGTCCGCCGTGGCGGTAAGCAGGCCAGGACCCATGATGGAGAGGAATATCGCGACCTGTCGCTTCAGCCTTTGAAGAGAACCCTGAAACCATTTTGCACGATCCGCTACTGTCTCCCATAGTGCCATTGCCTTCCACAACCCCATCACCGGTCCTTTCCGCGCGAAAAGCGCCATGATTGCTGCGAAACCTTGCCAAGTTCGAAGTCTTGTTAAGCCAGGGTGCAGAAATCCTTGCTATTTTGCTATTTTTCGTGTCTACTCCCGGGTCTATCCCTACGATTTTCTTTTCAGTCGTCGTCGGCGTGGCGGCGTCAATACGAGGTCAAACACATCATCCACGGTCACTATGCCAACCAGGCGGCCCTGAGCATTGACTACCGGCACCGCCAGGAAGTCGTATTTATTGATGATCTCGGCGATTTCTTCTGGCGGGGCATCCACGCCCACCTTGATTACATCAGTTATCATGATCTCCGAGATCGGCGTCGACGGGGCGGCGACTATGAGATCCCGGAGCGAGAGGACGCCTATGAGTGTTTCACTCTCATCGACCACATATAGATAGTATATGGTTTCAGCCTCAGGTGAAAGTCGCCTCAGTTCGTTTATAGTTTCCTCAGCTGTGAGAGAACCCCTGAACGCCAGGAACTCGGTGGTCATAAGGCCGCCGGCGGTATCCTCATCGTAATCGAGAAGCTCGCGCACCTCGCGCGCGTCTTCCTCGTCCATCCGCCTCAGGAGGTCCTTTGCCTTCTCTTCATGCAGCTCGCCCAGCAGGTCAGCAGCATCGTCGGGATCCATTTCCTCCAGAATATCGGCGGCCTTCTCCTCCGCGAGGTTCTGCAGGATGACGGTTTGAACCTCCGGCTCCACCTCCTGCAGCATCTCGGCTGCCTTTTCGGAATCGAGCGCGTGGAAGATAGCCGTTTGTTCCTTGATATGGAGGTCCTCGATTATCTCCGCCATGTCGGCAGGGTGTAGCTTGAAGAGCTTTTCATGCGAAACTACGAGTTTCGCGCCGGCTAATTCCGTTTCCAGTAGCTCCACGGAATTCCAGCTTATAAGGCTTTCCTCCAGGCGTATCCCTTTGAGGCGCGCCAGCGCAGCAGCAAGCTTGGAGCCCAGGAGCCGCCTCAGGAGCCCCGGTGCGCCGATATCAGCGGCGATGAGGCGAACCTCATTCCCCGCATCTGCTAGCTTGAGATCGTTGACCCGCACCACCTTGCGGCCATTAGTATCCACTATTTGCTTATCTAGTATATCCCTGGCCAGGAGGATTTCACCCTCGCGGGGCTCCGCCGGCCCGAGCGTGACCCGGGGGGAGCGTAGTTTAAAGGAGCCATGCTCGAAGGCCAGTATGTCATTCCATTCTACAAGGGCCGTCTTGCCCCCTCCGATCTCGATTTTCAGGAGAGAAGCCCTTGGAAAGCTATCTGCGAGAGAGACGCCAATGTCCCCGACACGCCCGATCCGCTGGTTTTGGTCGTCTAGCACAGGGCGGCCAAGGAGTTCGCTTAGAAAGACGCCGTGCGGGAACATGAGTCAGTCAAACCCCCTTTTTAAACCTACATATGTATAATGTGCCCACCGGGCGAAATTGTCAATGGGTAGGCAATGAACAATGAATGAATGTAGTTTACATAACATCGCATGTTATGCTATGATATTCGTGCTATGGGCTCGTTCTATGACTCACGCTATGGGCCCTTGCTATAGGCTCGTCCTATGCTCTTGCCATGGGCGATCTCGCGCGTCGCGCGCCTGACTGACCCCGTAGGCCATGCGGCATTGGCATCTCTATGGCGGCCTCTGTGGGGGCGGGCACGGCGTTCGGCCGGCGGCCTTGTGGCCCTATATCGGCGGCCCTGTGGTCCTGATAGTGGATAGCATGAGCATAGCGGGTGGGAGAGGAGAATTCAAATGAATATATTGCTCAGGTTGTGCGGATCACGCGGGCGCATATGTAATCCGGGCATTCTTATCCTATTGTTGTTGTGCCTGGTTTTTTTCGAGATAATGGTAATAATAACGGGCATAATGACGCCAGGCATGAAACTGGATATTGGGCAAGCACCCCTGACCCATCTCGCAGGTGGAGGTAGTCAGGGGAAGGCCGGGCACAGGCCCTTTGCCTTACCCGGGGCTACCTTACCTGGGAGGCTGGGCTATGAGGACTATGAGGCCTGGATTAATACGGACCGGGGCCATCTGAAGGAGATTGCGAGTTTAGCCTGGGAAAATCAGGGACAAGCCGTGGCGCTTTTGCAACAAGAAATAAGGGCGATCCGCGATAATATAATTAAGATTGAACAAACCGGGGCGGCGTATGTCGACCCCCGGAGGCAATATCGTATTTACGACCCGTCCACAACGGGCAGGCTTTACGCCCTGCACGCAGGGTTGAAGGCGAGGGAGTGGTTGATAGCCTCGGGGTTCAGCCTATCTCCTGGCGCTATCTGGAATTCTGAACGGGTTTGGGATGAAGGCCATAAGCTCCAGCCCACGCCCCCACAGAAGTATGCGCAGGTATCTGAGGTGGCCAGGGCGCTGAATGAGATTGATTTGCCAGATGAGGCATTCATAGGTTACCGGGTGTACCTTTTGCCTTATTCCATGGGTAATACGAGCGGTGAAGGAGGCCCGGGCTACAGCATAATAGCGAGCGAGCCGGCGGGCGTGGACCTGATACCTAACCAGGTGTACCTGACCGTTACGCACGAGTTCGGGCACCATCTTCACCTGACCTACATCGGTGAAGACTACGCATCTAACCCCATGCTCTGGCGCAAGTATATGGATATCAGGGGCATACCCCGGTGGAGCAGCGATGGCGAGGTTAAGACAGCAGCATGGAAGAACTCACCCGAGGAGGCCTTTGCCGAGGACGTCAAGGTCTTGCTTGGTGGCAGGGAGGCGCGGGAGGATGCCTACCTGGCGGGTTACGGCGACCCGAGAACCGATCCAGCAAAGGCTAAAAGGCTCGCGGCATTCTTCCGGCAGCTCGTTAGCACCGGCACCGGGCGCGAATCCTACGCGCTGGCCAGGGGGGCTCATCGTTCACCGTGGCTTGACTAATGCAAGGCAGGCCAAAGCGGCTCGAAGATTCGAAGAACAGTTTGGTCGGGTTGGGGGCATTTACCGGGCGCCACCATCTATTCTGGCTCGCACCTATCCTGGCTGGCATGCCCGGTAAACGCCCCTCGAATCTGCCCATCCCATTCCAAGCGAATCTTTCTGACCTTCTGAATCTCATTTTCTTGGATTCTACTGAATCCTGCTCTGCTGAGTCCTACCTTCCCGGTGTCCCCGGTGCAGGGGCGGTCGGAGGCCTCTTTGTCCTGGCAGCCTCAAACTTATCTGCCAGCTTCCGAAGATCTGAAAGATCCTTATCAACCATGCTCTTGTTCTTCAGGCCCACGTCTCCTATGAGCTTATTTACTTTGCTCTCGAACGCCGCCAGATCAGCGCTTTTGACCAGGTTTCCGGCCTTGCCGCGATAGGCGGTCCATGTCCGGCGGAGGGTCGATGCCTCATCCCTCGCTCTGGTCCAGTCGTTTTTATCGACTGCGGCTTTGACTCGATCTATGTCCCGTTTCAAATCCGTCGGAGTTGGCGCAGGTGCGGTTGGAGCGGGACGGGTCGGAGCCGGGCGTACAGGCGCCGGCGCAGGACGAGTAGGCGCGGGTCGCACTGGAGCCGGGCGGGTCGGTGCCGGCCGCGGCCTGACTGGAGAGGGCCTTGTGAGCCTCCTGGATCCTGCGATAATTCCACCAATCGCGAGGATGACTATCAACAGCACAATTATTCGTGTGGTGGTCGCGTTCCCGTTGCCGTTTCTGTTGCCGCCTTGATTCCTGTTTTCGCCGTTCATTTCCCTTGATCACCTCCCGTGAAGATATTATTCCCTCATGTGGTTGAATTAAATACGAGAGGTGATATGGTGACATGAGGATCTGAGCTCGGTTTATGTAAATCCTGCTTTGGATAATCAAAACATATGTCAATAGTTGGCCTCTGTTTTGGATAATAATTGTTTTTAGATAAACTGTTTTTAGATAAAATGAAGAGTCCCGGTAGTACCCGGGACTCTTCATTCCCTTCATCATCCTTGTTCCCTTCATCATCCTTGTTTCTTATTTCCCGGTTTTGTTAATTCCACGGGAATAGGAAACAGAAGAGGAAAATTATGATGATGATGATTATAATCCACCACCACCAGCCATCGAACTTAGCTTCGGGCATACAATCATCCCCCTTTCACGCGCCCTTGTGGGCCGATATATCATACGCGAAAGGGGGTTTAGGTGTGCAATCGCAAACACGCCGTGCGCTGCGGCGCGGCGCGGGTTGAAGCCTGTGATAGCGGGCGGTGTCGACTGCGTCCGACTATTTGACTATCCGACTACCAATTGCTAACCACATCCAGCTACAATTAAACTGCAATTCAACTACATTTAGAATACCCGCAGAGGATGCATGTGGAACATCCATTCTCGTGCCTCATGTGGCCGCCGCACTCGGGACAGGCTCCAGTCAGACCATCCCAGTTGTCAGGAGGCCCGCTCTCGGCTTCAGGGTCGGGGTCAGGATCAGGACTGGGAGCCGCCGGGCTGGCGCCACCTGCCGCCGCATCACCCTCCTGACCCCGGGTTGACCGGATGTAGTGTTCGAGGACGATACCTATGGCATCAGGGCACGACGATATGATCTGCCCACCTTTTTGCCACGACGGGGATGGGCACCGGATCCCGCGTAGATGCTTGATAATCCACTCAGGCTTAACCCCTGCTCTGAGGGCCAGGGAGATCAACCTGCTTATGGCCTCCGACTGGGCTGAGGCGCAGCCCCCGGATTTGCCTATCGACGTGAAGACCTCACAGAGGCCGTGCTCGTCTTCGTTCACGGTTACGTAGACATTTCCGCACCCTGTGCGGACCTTCTCTGTGCGGCCGAAGGTTACCTGAGGCCGCTTTCTAGGAACCCTCTCGACGTATCCCTCCTCATGCTGCAGGGCTTTTTCCCGATCCGCGGGTTGGGGGCTTTCGCCCTCGACCCGCAGCACCTGGGACTCCCTGCTCCTGTCACGGAAGACCGTGATACCCTTGCACCCGAGCTCGTAGGCGAGCATAAGCGCCGAGCGGACATCATCCCGAGTGGCGTCGTGCCTGAGGTTGACGGTCTTTGAGACCGCATTATCTGTGAACTCCTGAAATGCCGCCTGTATCCTCACGTGCCATTCGGGCGAGATGTCATGAGCCGTTGCGAACAGCCTCTGGATGTCTTCTGGAATCTCAGGGATGCCCCGGACGCTTCCAACCTCAGCGATGCGTTTCATCAACTCATCGCTATAGAAACCGCGTTCCCTCGCTATGTCCTGGAAGAGGGGATTCACCTCTATAAGCTTGTCGTTATCCAGGACGTTCCGGACATAGCAGACGGCGAACAAAGGCTCCACTCCACTAGAGCAGCCTGCTATGATGCTTATCGTGCCAGTGGGGGCGATCGTGGTTATCGTGGCGTTTCTGAGCATGGGCCCGCCGGGCACGTCATATATGCTGCCCTTGAAGTTAGGAAATGGCCCGCGCTCCCGGGCCAGGTCGGCTGATGCGTCGCGCGCGGCGCGCTGGATGAAGCTCATGACCTCGCGCGCCTTCTCCACGGCCTCGTCGCTATCGTAGGGGACACTGAGCTTGATCAGCATATCCGCGAACCCCATCACCCCGAGGCCTATCTTGCGGTTGCCGTGGACCATCTTTTCTATCTGCTCGAGGGGGTAGCGGCTCGCATCTATGACATCGTCCAGGAAACGGACCGCAAGTCTTACGGTATCTTCCAGATGGGAGTCATCTATTTCCGGCTTCCCTTTTTCATTTTGCCTCACCATATGGGCGAGGTTGATTGAGCCAAGGTTGCATGCCTCGTAAGGCAAAAGTGGCTGTTCCCCGCAAGGATTCGTGCTCTCTATGACTCCAAGCTGGGGGGTAGGATTATCTCTATTGATCCTGTCGATAAAGATGATCCCTGGATCGCCATTTTTCCAGGCCCCATCCACGATAGCATCGAAAATATCCCTGGCGCGCACGGTCTTTACAACTTCACCGGTCCTTGGGTTTACTAAGTCGAAAGGCTCATCTGCCTTTACAGCCTCCATAAAGGCGTCGGTCGCCGCGACAGATATATTGAAGTTGGTCAATTCCTTATCGTCGCGCTTGGAGGTTATGAACTCGAAGATGTCCGGGTGGTCGACTCTGAGGATCCCCATATTTGCCCCGCGTCGTTTTCCGCCCTGCTTCACAGCGTTTGTCGCGGCGTTGAAGACCTTCATGAATGAAACCGGGCCGCTCGCCACCCCTCCGGTGGAAGAGACCTCGTCCCCCTTCGGCCTCAGGCGAGAGAACGCGAATCCAACGCCCCCGCCCGACTTCTGGATCAACGCTGCATATTTTACAGCATCAAAAATCCCCTCCATGGAGTCTTCCACGGGCAGGACGAAGCACGCGGCGAGTTGCTGCAACTCCCGGCCGGCATTCATGAGGGTCGGGGAATTCGGCATAAACTCCAAGTTAACCATCATATCGAAAAATGCCTCTTCTATCTTCTTTGCCTCTCCCTCGGTCTTGCCGTAAACCCTGGATTCAACCTGAGCGATGTTGCCGGCGACGCGCCGGAACATGTCCTCAGGGCCTTCTGCGGGCTTTCCATCCTTTTTCTTCAGGTAGCGGCGTTCGAGGACGGTCATGGCATTTGGAGAGAGCCTCGCTTTCCCGGACACAGAGATTGGTCCCCCCTAATCCTTTGGTATTAGGAACTTGTAGTCTTGAGAACTTTTGCGACATTCAATACCAATATATTGTGATGGTTTAATCTTACCATACAATATATTGGGTGTCCAACCTGAACATCGCTAGCCCGAGTCTATAGTGGCAAGTTATCCTGTTTTGTGGTTTTGTTTCGAGGTATGCCATAACTTTTTGGTCATAAGACATCAGCACGCGGAAAGAGGAGTTTTTTTAGCGGAGTCGAATTCTTAGGAAGTCGAACCTTTAATACAAAAAGTATTCTATCAGGGAAAAGGAGCGGTAGAAGGGTATGCTGATTGTCGGGGAACGCATAAACACGAGCAGGCCCAAGGTTGGACCTGCGGTTGAAGCGCGCGATGTGAGCTTTATTCAAGATATGGCGTCAAAGCAGGCTCAGGCGGGGGCCCACATGATCGACGTAAACGCAGGCACACTCGTGAATGAGGAGCCCGAGGCTCTTGTCTGGCTGGTGAACACCGTGCAGGAGGCTGTCGATGTCCCGCTTTGCATCGATAGCCCGAATCCCGTTGCCATCGAGGCTGCGCTCAAGGCATGCCGTAAGAAGGCGATGGTCAGCTCCGTGACCGCCGAAAAGGAACGTTACGAAAAAATAACGCCTCTCGTCAAGCAATATGGCGCATCGATTGTAGCCTTGTGTATGGACGAAAGCGGCGTCCCCGACAGCGCCAAGGATAGGATCGCCATCGCTGAGCGCCTGGTCGCAGATCTTACTCGGGATGGGATCCCGCTGGACGATATCTACCTGGACGTCATGGTGCGCCCCGTGAGCGTCTCGGCAAGGGATGGGGTCGAGACCCTCGAGACCACGAGAGGGATCATGCAGGGGATCCCGGGGGTCCACACCATCTGCGGGCTCAGCAACGTGTCATTTGGGCTACCCCTCCGAAAGCTCTTGAATAGGGCCTTCCTTTGCATTCTGATGGGTGCCGGGCTTGATGGCGCCATCCTTGATCCCCTCGACAAGGAGATCATGGCGGCGGTATATGCATCCGAGGCCCTGCTGGGTAGGGACGAGTTTTGCATGAATTATATCATGGCCAACAGGGATGGCAAACTTAGTGTATAGTGTATAATGTGTACCGGTCAATTACCCCCGACCAAGGTCGGAGGCATGCCAGCTAGTTTACAGAAGGAGGGTATGGGCGCGTTTATCCTCCAAAACTCGTAAAATGAAAATGAATTGGGGGCATTCTGCGCCAGTTATTTGTGAAGGCTGAGAGGGATATAGCGATAGATCAGGTTGTCAGGATAAGCATAAGCGTAAGCGGGGAACCCGGCGGAGAAGGGCTCAAGGAGGAGGGTGGTCCGGGAGGCGAAAGCGAAGGTAGCTGGGGTAAAAGCGAGGCGCTGCGAGACAGGCGGCAGATGAGCGTTCGAGGCCGGGGCGGGAAGCAAATATCTGTCGAGGAAGGGACGACCCTGCTTGACGCCATAGTCCAGTCGGGCATGCGGATCAGGGCGTCGTGCGGCGGCAAGGGGACCTGCGGCAAGTGCCGCGTCTACGCCTCGGGCGAGCTCAGCCCCGTCACCTCCCGCGAAGAGGCTTTTCTATCCCCCGGTGAGCTTGCAGCCGGCCTCCGGCTTGCGTGCCAGGCAAGGGCCCTCGGCGACGTGGATATCAGGATCCCCTCTGAGACTCAGATCACCAGGGCCCAGATTTTGACTGCGGGCGTGGTGGGGGATGGGCGTGAGGAGCAAGGGCAAGGGCATGGTCATGCGCTTCAGGTGGACCCGCTCGTGCGCAAGGTCTACCTCGAGCTCGACCTGCCTTCGCTCGATGATACTGATGCTGATTTCGAGCGCCTCGAGCGCAAGGTTGCGGCGACGCCACGGCTCCGGGTCCCGCGGGTCTCCGCTGGCCTGGATGTGATACGCCGTATGCCGTTCATAATCCAGGAGGCTGACTATAAGGTTACAGCGGTCTTGAATTCCCTCGAGGCGGAAGCGCCGGCAACGGCAACGGTAATGGCAACGATACTGGCCCTAGAGCCAGGCGACACCACAGACAGGTGCTATGGCGTGGCGTTTGATATCGGGACGACAACGGTTGCAGGGTTCCTGATGGACCTGGTCACCGGCCGGGAGGTCGGCGTGGCCTCCCGCATGAACGCGCAGGCGGCATATGGCGATGATGTAATCTCCAGGATCGGGTTCGCTAGGGATAACCCTGATGGCACCGACAGGCTGCAGGAGAAGATCATCGGGGTTCTCAATTCAATTATCGATGATTTGACCCGGGATTCTGGTATCGAGAAGGACAATATATACCTAATGACGGTTGTTGGGAATACCTGCATGCACCACCTCTTTCTCGGGGTGAACCCGGGCCAGCTCGGCGTCTCGCCTTACGTCCCGGTTATCAAGAGCCTGCTTGCCGTCCCTGCCCGCGACCTCGGCATCAGCATCAACCCTACGGCGCCCGTGGTTGTGTTGCCGAATATAGGGGGATTTGTCGGGGCTGATACTGTTGGGGTTATCCTCGCGACATCGCTCTACCGCGGCGACGAGCTCAGGCTTGCGATCGACCTGGGGACAAACGGCGAGATGGCGCTGGGGTCCAGGGAGCGGATTGTAGCCTGCTCGACCGCCGCCGGCCCGGCATTTGAGGGAAGCCGCATAAGCCAGGGAATGCCCGCCATGACAGGGGCCATTGAGTGGGTGGAGATCAACGATGATGTCGAGGTCCGTGTCGTGGGTGGCCCGGGGACCCCTGCCCGCGGCATCTGCGGGTCAGGCCTCCTGGACGCGGTCGCGGGGCTTCTCAGGCTGGGCATTATCGAGGAGACCGGGAGGATGTTGAGGCCTCTTGAATGCGAGGAGCTCACGGGGCGGCGCCTGCCGCCTGCGATAGCGAGGCGGGTCAGGGAAGGCCGGCGCGGGCTTGAGTTTGTCCTTATAGAGGATTTTGCAGATGATCTTGCGGATGATCACAAGGCTGGCGGGGCTGGCGGGTCTGTTGTCCTGACCCAGCGAGATATCCGCGAGTTCCAGCTGGCCAAGGGGGCGATATTTGCCGGGACGCAGATTCTAAAGGGAATAATGGGCGTGGAGGACAAGGATATATCAGAGGTGCTTCTGGCGGGGGCATTTGGAAACTACCTGAGAAAGGAAAGCGCCCGGGCGGTGGGGTTGATTCCCCAAATCCCCCTGGAGCGGGTGAGGGGGGTAGGGAACGCGGCCGGCACGGGCGCGAAGATGGCGCTCCTCTCGAAGGCGCAGATCATGGCCGCTGAGGCGCTTGCCGGCCGCGTGGAATACATCGAGCTGGGGAGTCACCCGCGGTTCCAGGAGGAATTCGCTAGAGCGATGTTTTTTCCGCGACCTGACGACCATGCCGGCGCGTGAGGGCTGCCCCCCTCACGAAGCCAACCACGCGCTTATAGAGAAGGAAGGTTATAGTTGAGTTTATACCCGCCTTGACGAGGTTGAACGCGATGATCCACCAGATTACGCTCATTACCTTCGCCGTGGACCATCCATACATCCCGTAGAATATCGGCGTCAGGATGAGGTTTGCCGGTATCATCACGAGTGTCATCGCCAGCGTGCCGGCGGCGAGGGCCAGGACCGCACCTGATTTTGTATGGTGCTTTCCATAGATTACGCTTGCCGTGCCAACCAGGGCGCCTGTGGCCAGGAAGTGCATCAGGGCGCCGAATGGCCCACCGAGGCCTGTAAGCAGGGCCATAAGTATAGCCACTATGCAGGTGACGGCCAGCCCGGCTGCCGGCCCTAGAGCGAAGCCAATGACAAGTATGGGGACGTCGGCAGGCTCGTAGATCAGATCTGCGACCGCCGGGAAAATGGGAAACCGGATAAGAAGCGCGAGCGCGATGGAAATAGCTGCGAAGATGCCCAGCATTGCGATTTTCTTTGTCCTGTTCATCATCAATCTATGCCCTCCTGTCATCTTCGATCGTCTTTTTTGATCATCCTTGATCCCTGACCATCTTTGATTCATTTCATTCCGATCTGGTTTGATTCCCCGAAGACCGTGTTGCGGCGGCCTCCCGGTCCAAACTTCGGTCTAAACCCCGGTCTAAAAAGAAAGCCCTGGGGTTTAAGGTTTAACCTCAGGGCAAATCAAGCAAGATCAAATCACAATAATCTCGCCTTCTTCCGTCCGGACTCTACCGTCGGTCCTGGCATCTCACCAGGTCGACCGCTCGAGGCCAACCGCTCGAGCGGCTCGTGGACTCTGCCTCTCCGCATTACCACCGGTCGGGAATTTCACCCTGCCCTGAAGGTCGGGTATATAACTATATTTAGTTTTATTCTATATCGAGCCCACCAGTATTTCAAGGGGTTGGCACAGAAATTTTATCAGTAGGCAGGAGGAGTTTCAATGTTGATGTTGAATATTATCTATGCGTGAACAAATGATCAGAACAAAAATAAAGTCTATAACATGCGTTCAAACCAGTGTCAGCGTCAGGGTGCCTTCGGACCTCCCAGGTTTAGTGTCCTCGAGTTTAAAAAGGGGTTGTGGTTTTTAGTGCAGTCGATAAATGAAGAAAGAAGAGAATTAGAGCTGGTTGTTCGCGCTGCGAGATTATATTATGAAGATCGCCTCACACAGATGCAGGTCGCGAAGCAACTTCATTTGTCCCGGCCCAAGGTGAGCAGGCTCCTTAAACGGGCGCGCGACGACGGTTTTATACAGATTAGGATATCGGATCCGTTTGAGGATCAGAGCGAGCTTGAAAGGGCCCTCAAGGATCGCTTCGGTTTGCTCGAGGCTTTGGTGATCCCAAGCGGGGCCGATTCTCCCGATGAGATCAGCAGGGATATCGGCAGGGCCTCCACGGAGTTTGTCATGAAATTCATTCGGGATAAAGATACCATTGGGGTAGGCTGGGGAACGACGATATATAATTTCCTTCAATCTCTTCAAAATGTCAGCCCGCCTGAGAGGAATGCGACGTTCGTTCCCTTGATAGGCGGGCTCGGAGAGGCTGAGGATTACTTTCAGGTCAATGACTTTGCTCGCCGGCTTCATGCTAAGCTGGGCGGTATATGGCATTCGCTTCATGCCCCCGCTCTGGTCGGATCCAGTGAAATCAAAGGCGCGTTGTTATCCGATGCGAATATTAAGGCTGCGACCTCACTATGGGAACGGCTCAATGTCGCCCTCGTGGGTATAGGAGCTTTTGGATATCAGGAGAACGTTCATCCTCCCATGCTGCATACCCGCTATTTCAGCAGGGAGGATATAGAGGCGATAAAAGATGAACGGGCTGTAGGTGATATCTGCTCGAGATTTTTTGATATTAATGGAAGGCCTTGCAAATTGAACATAAACGACCGGATAATAGGGATCGAACTGGAACAATTGCGTCGGGCGGACGTATCTATCGCAATGGCTGGAGGCTTGCATAAGGTTAACGCGATCCTTGGAGCGCTTAGAGGGGGATTCGTTAACATGCTCATAACCGATAAGGCTACAGCCTTGAGGTTGCTTCAATTTGCAGCTGCCAGAGACGATTACCCTGCAGAGTGAGGCCGGAGATGATCGAAGATGATTTATTGGAACAACATGTCGTATCTGGTAGTCGGGGAAGGAGGGGTTATTAAGTTTGAAAGGAATGTTGTGCTAAGAAAGAATATTTTGGTAAAAGTGTTAAATGCAGAAAAGCGGAAAATAAAATGATAGAAAAATGAGGAGGGTTTTCGATGAGACACTTCGGAAGGATTGCAGTTCATATCATAATAGTCGGCGTGATCATAGGAACCCTTTTGTGCGCAGGTTTGGTAAGTGCTGCCAGTCCAACCGCCATTAAGTTCTGGGGAGGCTGGACTGGCCCGGATCGTTTCGGCATGGAGAAGATCGTGACTAATTTTATTAAAGAAAATCCTGATATCCGCGTGCAATTCTTCACCGCTCCCTGGACGGAGGTTTTTACCAAGTTCGGTACCACCTTTGGGACGAGCGCCGGTCCGGATCTGCTGGCGATGCATGTAGCGGACATATCTCAATTCGCCTCGCGGGGAATGCTGTTGCCTGTTGAGGATATCGCCGCTCAAAACAAGATACAGGCGAGCGACTTCCCGCCTTCCGTTTGGCAGGGTCAATTCTATAAGGGCAGGCAGTATGGTATCCCATTAGATTATCACCCGATGGCGATTTACAAGAATGTTGACTTGTTTAAAAAGGCCGGCCTGGATCCTAATATAACATTCGATAGTAAAGAAGAATTCATTAACGCCTTGAAGAAACTTACTGTAAAGGATAGTTCAGGCAAGATTGTTCAATATGGTATCGCGATCGGGTCAAACCACCCACATACTATGAGATACTGGTACAGCCTGCTCTTCCAGGCGGGCGGGTCGTTCTTGAATGAGAGCGGCACCAAGGCCGCCTTTAATAGCGAGGCAGGCGTAAAGGCGCTGCAGTTTTTACATGATTTAATCTACACCTATAAGGTTGCTCCTACCCACGAGAGCGATATCGATAAGGATTTCCTGACAGGGCGGGTTGCAACGCTGATCGAAGGCCCATGGTGGGTGCCGGGTATCAAGGAGCAGAAGGGTCTTCAGGCGACAGTCGCTCCATTCCCGAAGATATTTGAGAAGCCGGCGGTGTGGGCCGGTTCCCATACTTTGACGCTTCCTAAACAGGCGAATAAAAAGAAGCTAGACGCGGCGATCAAGCTTTTGAACTACATTATCGCTCACAGCGTGGATTGGGGAGCCGCAGGCCAGATTCCGGCGTCGAAATCGGTTATAGCGAGCGAGGCATATAAGAACCTGGTTGACTACAAGTATTATAAGACTTTCATCGACCAGGCTGATACGATCCGCTATGAACCCCTGATGGTGCAAAATGCAAGTTTCGGCTCGGATAATCAGATGTCGCCGGTCCTCAACGCTATCTTTGCTGTTATTCTCAACGAGAAGACCCCCAAAGAGGCGCTTGATGAGGCAGCGGAGGAGGTCAACGCAATCCTCGAGTAGCGGGGATATTCTTCCTTGCTTGGCTGTAGTTAATGCTTGCAGCTAGAGTGAGGCCTAGAGAAGACTATAACAGAATGCCTGGATGCTGGATGCCAGGGAGGCGGGGGTGGCAGGCGATGATGCCTGCCACCCTATTCAAGCGCCCCTCGCTCCGGGTAGATGCGAACGTCGCTGGATGCCTGGGGTGTAGCTGACAGGTTAGACGCAGTGCATATCGGCAGAGAGGGGTAGAGTGGATGAGACCATTCAATCGCGAACAGGCTTTTAGGCGAGTTCTCTTACGAGCTCTGGATTCCTCATTATTATTTCTGGCCCCATATTTTGTTATATTCCTTCTCTTCAAGCTCGGCCCGATTATAGCGAATTTCTTGGTGAGCGCATACAGGCTTGATATTGTCGGGGGAGGGGAATTCATTGGGCTTAAAAACTATCATCACCTGTTGACGGATCGGCTTTTTTGGGTGGCCCTCCGAAATACCCTTTATTACCTGGTGCTGGTTGGACCGGTAGTGATCATTGGTGGCTTCCTTCTCGCTTTACTGCTCAACCAACCGCTACGTGGTCGTGCATTCGCACGAGCGGCGGTTTTTATGCCTTATGTAATAATGGTCACTGTTGTCGGCGCCTTATGGCGCTGGATCCTCGAGAGCAGGTTCGGAATTTTAAACTATTACCTGGGGCTTCTGGGTATAGGGCCGGTCTATTGGCTCACGAGCTCATCCACCGCCATGATAGGGATAGTCATTGCCACAGTATGGTGGACTATAGGGTATAATACTGTGATTTACCTGGCTGGCCTCCAAGATGTCCCCAGGGAGCTCATTGAGGCTGCGGAGATAGATGGTGCCGGTCCTTTGCGGTGCCTTACACAGGTGATAGTGCCGTTTTTGAGACCTACTACATTCTTTGTAGTCTTGACTACAGTGATTTATTCCCTGCAAGTTTTCGGACAGGTATATACGATGACTGGGGGAGGTCCCCGATATAGCACGCTAACTCTTGTGCAACACCTTTATGTTACAGGTTTTAGACTATTTAATTTAGGGTACTCGGCAACCATTAGCGTGGTTTTATTCATTGTGATACTTGTCATGTCCGCTGGCGTCTTCGGTTTTCTTAGACAGAATGTAGAGTGATGACAATAGCTCTATAGACATATTATTCCTAGAATCGGATGAGACCCACGGAGATATACTCGGGGTTTAGCTAAAAGGCTTACTCATGGTAATAGGGGAGTGGTCATGGGTATGGGTCGTACAGGTCTTGCGGTCAAGGAGTTTCGTACATTGCTCTTATATATTCTGTTGGGCGCTGTCACCGTCCTGGCCTTAGCCCCGACCGCTTGGATGTTTTCCACGTCGCTTAAGGCACGGGGTGCAGTTTTTGAACAGACTATACGTTGGATACCTAACCCGATAACCCTGGAGAATTATTCTCGGGCTTTCAGTTCACTGCCCTTGCTTACCTGGTTAAATAATAGCGCGCTTATTGCCGCATTTACACTCATACTTACGCTTCTATGCGACATATTGATTGCCTTTGCCTTTGCGAGGCTTGAATTCAGGGGTAAGAATCTACTCTTTATGCTAGTGCTTACGACTATAATGGTACCGAGCCAGGCCACGGCAGTGCCTATGTTCAAACTCATAAACTGGATGGGACTTATCGATACAAAGACTGGTATAGTAGTACCCCAGGCCGCGGAGGCCATAGGGGTTTTCTTGCTCACGCAATTCTTTAAGGGCATCCCGAAGGAACTGGGTGAAGCCGCAAGAATAGACGGATGTAGCAATTGGCAGATTCTCTGGAAGATAATTGTACCGCTATCCGGTCCTGCTATTACTGTGTTAACCATCTTGACCCTTGCGAATTCATGGAACAACTTCCTTTGGCCACTCATAGTGGCACAGAGCGAGGCATCGATAACCCTTCCTGTTGGGCTTGCAAGCCTCATGTCGGGCTTTAGCGAGGCTGCGGAGGCCAGGGAATATGGTTTGCTCATGGCTACATCGATGGTGGCGTGTCTACCGACGATAGTGGCTTTTCTGGTGTTACAGCAGAGATTTATAGAGGGCATCACTATGACAGGCCTTAAGGGGTAATTTGACTGGGGATTTGATTTGACTGGGAATCCGATATGAAGAGATAGGCAGAGGAAGCGGATGCGGTAGATTACGTTACTTTGATCAAATACCTGGGAGGCAATAAGGAATGATTTTCGCAGCATCGGCACAACTCTTAAATGATGCAGTGGCCAATAATTACATAGTCGGAGCATTTAATGTTTTTAATGCAGAATCAATAAGGGCAGTCGTAAAGGCGGCTGATGCAGCGGGGGTACCGGTGATAGTCTCGGTGGGCGAGCCTGATCTAAACTTCATGGGAGCGGATGCGGTGGCAGCTTTGACGGAGGTTGAGGCTGAAAAGGTGGATATTCCCGTAGGTCTTCACCTTGATCATGGGACGAGCCTGGGGAGCGTGGTGCGTTGCATTCAAGCAGGCTTCTCATCTGTTATGATCGATGCATCGGATATATCAGAGGAAGAAGGCATTGCTGTGGTGAAACAGACAGTAAACCTCTGTCATGCAGTCGGTGTCTCCGTCGAGAGTATGGTGGGAAGCCTGCGGCTTGCTACAGAGGATGAGGATGGGGTCGGCGAAGGTGGGACTAGAGAAGAATTGACCGACCCGGAAAAGGCTGAAGTATTTGT
Organism: Bacillota bacterium; assembly: GCA_013178125.1. Taxonomy (NCBI): domain Bacteria; kingdom Bacillati; phylum Bacillota; species Bacillota bacterium. The sequence goes on from JABLXJ010000010.1 coordinate 45,153, forward strand.
CCGGCGGACGGGGATCGACGCGTTGGCGGTATCCGTGGGTACAGAGCATGGAAGCTTTTTGGTAGGGAAGTCACCTGAGATCGATATGGTTAGGCTGGCGGAGATCTCACGGCGTGTAGATATTCCGTTGGTGGTACATGGCGGGAGTGCTATCTGCGATGCGCAATTGAAAGAGACGCGGGAACATAGGGTAGGTAAGATCAATATTGGTTCAGCTCTGAGAGTCGCATTCAGGGATGCGCTAGTAGATGCCTTCAAGGAGCCTAGGATAGATGCGCGGGAGGCACTTAAACGAGCTGAAGACGCCATGCGTCAAGTAGTATCTGACAGGATAGCTAAGTTAAGTCTTACCTAATTTGCCTGGAGCCGAATCTTGACGAACATTAAGAGCATGACGTGGTTTTATATGACCATGATTACTACCCCAGCGCTGCTATTGCCAATGAAGCTAGCTTCTCATAGAGCATATAGCTTTTTGTATATAGTTCATAAATATTTTTATCGGGCCTCTTCTCGAGAGCATGGTCCACCATTTTTGATATAATAGCGTCATATGAGTCGAATGCGCCCATGCCGTGCCCCGCAAGGAGGGCGGCTCCGAGCGCGCTTGCATCGCTGATGCCTGGCACGAATGCAGCACATCCCGTTACGTCGCATTTCTGCTGGACCCAGAATTCCGAGCGTGACGCGCCGCCTACTACGTGAAGGCGGTTTACTGCGACCCCGCAGCCTTTGAGGAATTCAACATTCCGCCGTAACTCATACCCCAGGCCGTCAATCAAGCCCTTAATGATGTCCTTACGGGTCGTAGCCAAGGTGAGACCCCAGACTACCCCCCTGGCATCAGGGTCGAACATAGGGGTGCCGGCTCCCGCAAAATAGGGCAAGACCAGGACCGGAGAAGGGGCTGAAGAGAGCTGGCTGAGAATCAATTCATAGGGATCGACCGCCTTTTCTGTCGCTTGAGCGATCTCGTGTCCCGCCAGGGTATCCCTGTACCACTGGAGAAGCACCCCACCCACCAGACTTCCCCCAGAGATGAGGTAGAGATCGGGGACTACATGGGGGATTACCTGATAGTGCCCCTCGCGTAACTTTGGAGAGATGGAGGCGTCCCTGGCCACGACGGCGATACATTCGGTTGTCCCTGTGTTGTCAAGAGCTATGCCTTCTTTAATTACGCCTGCGCCCAGTGCGGCGCACGCCTGATCCCAGCCCCCTGATACAAGGGCGCAGCGCCTGGGCAGGGCGAGATCCAGCCTCTCATTGGCTTCTTCGCTAACGTAGCCTACTACATCACCAGACGGTAGGGTTTCTGGAAGGATTTCTTGCTCAACACCAGAGGCCGATAGGATTTCATTTGACCAGGCCTTCTTGTTTATATCAAACAAAAGGGTGCGTGCAGCTAAGGAATGATCTATAGCGCAACGGCCGCAGAGGCGGTAGAACAGCATATCCTCCCAGCAGAGGAATTTCCATACCTTTTTATAGAGGGCGGGGTCTGTATGACGCCAGTAAAGTAGTTTCGCTAGGGTAAACATAGGGTGGCTGGAATGTCCCGTAATTTGAAAGAGACTCTCCACCCCAATGTCGGCGCCGAGCTTTTGAATCTCATCAGCCCCTCTCATATCCGCTGATGTTGTGGAGAGGGAGAGAGGGAGGCCTACCTCATCTAGAGGCGTCACGGCCTCGCCGAGGACGGAAGGCGCAATAGCTCTAATGGGGTCGCCGGCAGCCGCCGCGTTCGACGACGCTTGTCGGATAACCGAGCAAATCGCCCTCCAAACCTCGTCGGGATCTAATTCCGATAGACCAGGCTTGCGGTGAAGCAAGGGGTAACCGACATAAGCGCGACTGATTAGCTCTCCCGACTCGGAAATGACCAGGGCTTTGCATCCTGTTGTCCCTATATCTAGCCCCATGAGACTCATGACGGTGAACTCCTCCTTACTTTCTCACCTTGGCCTTTGCTGCTTATCTATTCCTGCCTGTTCCTGGGATCCCACTACTACAGCGCCTTTATGATTGTCCGTTCTTTTGACGGAGTTTATCCACCTCTGCTTGGGGCAGGAGGCGTTCTCCGCCGAGAAATCGCGCAACTAGTGTAACTTTAGCCGCGTTTTCGAGTATCTCAAGCCTATGAAAAGCATGTTGCATGTTTTTCCCCAGAGTTAGCACTCCATGGTTTTCCAGCAAGAAGCAGTCGTATGACGGAAGGTATTGTTCCACCTTCTTGGCCAGCTCCTCGCATGATGGCGTGCCGTACTCTACCAGCGGGATGTCACCGAGGAGAGCGGTAACCTCAGGAAGAATGCTGGAAGGGATACTCGTGTGGGCGGCGGCGAATCCTGTAGAAAATGGAGGGTGCCCATGGACTACAGCGTTGACGTCTGGCCGCAACCTGTAAGCGGCCAGGTGCATGTGAACCTCTGACGACGGCTTATAATTCCCTTCGAGTATGTTGCCTTCAAGGTCGACACGGACCATGTCTTCTGGGCTTACGGTTGCCTTATCGAGGCCCGACGGTGTGATAAGGACCTGGTTGTCAGGCAGACGCAGGCTGATGTTGCCTTCCGCCGCTACCACAAAGCCGCGTTTGTACATCCGGTGCATGGTATCGGCTAATAGTTTTTTCATCTCGTTGATCATTTCTGAATAAGCTTCGCTCTGATTGATAATTTCTTTCATCGTAAATAATGCCTCCTGGTTAGATTGCGATAGCATTTCGCAATATCATTTTCTTAACCCTTCAACGCTCCTGCGGTCAGGCCGCTGATGAAATTCCGTTGCAACGCCAGATAGAACACGATAATCGGGATGGTCACGACTCCGAGGATGGCGAATAAGTGACCCGGATACGCCAGGTAAATTCCGTTATAAATGATCGGTACCAAAATGAGGGGTTTGATGGGCACCTCGGTCATGACGAGCATGGCGAGGATAAATTCATTCCAGGACGTCATGAATTGCCAAATCGCGATAACCGCGAGAGCTGGCTTATTGAGCGGTAAAACGATTCGCCAAAAGATCATCCAGTCAGAACACCCGTCGATCCTGGCGGCTTCCTCAATTCCTTTCGGAAAGTTGTCAAAGGTGTTCTTCATAATCACCGTAGCAAAAGGAATGCCAAGTGCAACATAAGGTCCGATCAATCCCATATAGTTGTTTAACAGGCCGAGGTTTTTTATGATTTGCACCAAAGGAACCACAATTGCGGGGACCGGCAGCATCATCGTCAGCAGCATCATTAGAAAGAAAGTGCTTGACCCCTTAAACCGGATGATAGAGATGGCGTATGCGCAAGCTGACGCCAAGAGCATCACCAATAAAACGCTCCCGCCGGTGATGATGAGGCTGTTTTTGAAGTATACCAGAAGATTGTTTGAAGTCCACACATCCACGTAATTTTTGAACGTCGGATGGCTTACCCACAGGCCACCCCCATATGCCTCGCTAGCGGGTCGAACCGAAATTGCGATCATCATAATTATCGGAACCAGCCACAGTAAGGTAAAGGGTATGAGGAAAGCGTGCATCCCGATATGGGCCCACCGTCGCTGGATTTTTTGCGAGACTGCCATTTCCGTTATTCTCCTCTCGAGTACACACCTGACCGGAAGAACTTAAGTTGTAACACACTTAGCGTTATGCCCAATACTAATAATATTACTGATACCGTACTCGCATATCCCATGTTGCGTAGGGTAAACGCTTGAGTAAAAATATGTGTTGTCAACAACTCCGACGCGTGGTTCGGTCCACCCTGGGTTAAAACATACACTATGGCAAACGTCTGTAATGTTCCGATTACACCCAGGAGAATAAGCGTCAAATGAGTAGATGATAACATCGGCCAGGTGATGTGCAGCGTACGTTGCCAGGCTGAAGCCCCGTCAATCGTGGCTGCCTCAAAAATCTCTTTGGAAATCGACTGCAAACCCGCCAGGTACATCAACATAGACCAGCCGGTCCATTGCCATATATTAACCACGATTATCGAAAATATTGCAAGTTTAGGGTCAGCCAGCCACGGCCGGATTAAAGATTCCAGCCTTATATTGCGTAGAGTATTAGCTAAAACGCCCATATACGGGTCATAGATGTTTTGCCAAACCACGCCAATAACGACCGGGGAAATGATCGCCGGCATGTAGATGATTGCACGATAAATATTGCGTCCACGAAGAGGTTCGTTCAAAAAGAGCGCCAGGATGAAGCCCAGGAACATTTGCGGGAAAATCGTCAGCACGGCCCAAAAGAACTCATTTTTGACGGCTACGCGAAAGATTCAGTCGTTTGCAAAGACCTGAATATAGTTGCGAAGTCCAACGAAATGCATGTCGCCGACGCCGGACCATTTGAAAAAGCTCGCATATACGAGGTAAACACTTGGATAAAGCACGAATAGCGTAAAAAGAACCACCGTCGGCAAAATGAAGGAGCTTACTTCGAGATTTCGCCAAAGGAGCGGGGCTGCCGGACTGAGCAATCTGGGTAAAGCATTTTTGGATGACATAACTTACACACCTTCTTTGAACGTGCGGCGGGAAAATCCCGCCGCACACTGAAATAAAGCCAGGTCCAAGCCTGGTTTACTTGCCCTTAACTGTATTTTGGAGGTCTTCCATCGCCTTTTCCGGAGTCTTTTGGCCTGACGCTACGGCAGCGAGGGCATCCATCAAGCCCTGACGAACTTGCGGCGACCTTAGCTGGCGGGCGGTAACCTTCGGTAACCATTCTTTTGTGAACAAATTCCATAGATCCTTCTCATGCTCGCTTGTGAACGTCTTCGGTACTACACCCTTCACAGCCGGTAGATCGTTAAAATCATTTATGGCTGCCTGGATACCCTGGCCCGCGATAAAGTCCTTCACGACCTCCCAGGCCAGTTCTTTATCGGTGGCATTAGTAGTTATACCAAGGCCAATGTCGATACCACCGAGGGGATTTGACGGCTTTCCATCACCGGTGACGTCCGGAAAGAGGAATGCTCCAAAGCCTTCCATACCTTTCGCCAATTCAATAGGCGGGGTGAACTTTGCAACCTGCATGTGCCAGGAACCAAGGCTAATCATGCCACCCTTGCCACTTTCAAATAGAGTTGCAGCATTTGGATAGACGTGAAGTCCGAGCGCACCAGGTTGAATGATTTTTTCGTCAAAGAGCGATTTCCAGATTTTCATCGCATTCACCAGACCGGGATCAGCAAATGAGGCTTGCCCCAATTCGGCCTTGTAGATAACCCCGGGCGCGGTTTGCTGGGCGATCATCATATAAACGTCGATATTTTGCCATCCATCAGCGCCCCCTTGCAACATCGGGGCGATACGATTCTTGTTCAAAACCGCTGCTACTTTCCTTAACTCTTCCCAGGTTTTCGGAGGTTCGAGGCCGTACTTTTCGAACATCGGCCGATTGTACCACAAATTCGTGGTCTGGAGTTCCATCGGCAACATGTAGAAGTTCGGGTCGCTTGCGACGTTTCCCAATCGAGCTTGTTCGATCCCAATGGGGTAGAACTTGCTCTGCCAGTCTGCCCCCCAGGATTTCTTAGCGTAAGACTGCAATGGAATCAGGAATTTCTGATACTCTTGCACCATGGCCCCCGGCTCTAGTCCGACTATGTCAGGAAGACTTCCGGATGCGGCGGCGCTCTTTAGCGCCATCAAGTAGTCAGGGTAGTTATAAATCGTGGCTTTGACCTCAATATCTGGATGGGTACTCTCGAAAGCAGCGACCATTTTATCAGTGGTGGATTTCACAGGACTCCATGACCAGAATGTGATAACCTTCTTTTGTGTCGCAAAAGTCGTTCCCGCCACGAGCAAGCATAGCGCAAATACTAATAAGATTGCTCCAAGATGTGTAAATTGTCTTCGTGTGCTCATAGGTACCTACCTCCTAACTGTTTTGTTATAATGGGTTTCCACAGTCTGACCTGACCCCACTGTTTTTCTATTCTAGAATCACCTCCCGAACAGCTTTTTTATCAAGCGCCTCGATATGGATCTCTAGATCTCGCAGCAATAGTAGTTTCAGTAGCGCTTATTTGTGAGCGCATCCTCAAGGTGGTTAATATATTTAGCCAAATCGCGAGATTTGCGGGTTATGGTGAGAACACATAGGATATCAATCACTGCAAGCTGCGCAATTCGCGAAGCTACAGTCTCCCTGGGAATTGGAACGGTCGCTGCCGGAGTTATTAGCTGGATGTTTGCTTCCTTTGTAATCCGAGAATTAGGGAAGGTTGTCATGCAAATAGTAGTTGCGCCAGCAGACCGGGCTGCACTAAGCGCGTCGACTGTTTCCCGTGACGAACCCGAATAGGAGATGCCAAATGCGACATCTTTAGGTGTTAATTGGAGAGCCGCAGCTATCTGCATGTGCGGGTCCAACAGTGGAGTACAAGATACACCCGCCCGTATAAATCTTTGACAGGCATCCAGGGCGATACCTGCAGAGCTGCCCACTCCGTAAATCTGCATTATGTGACAGGATACGATAGCGTCCGCAGCCCGTTCGATATCTTGCTCATTAAGTATCTTGGCCAGCTCGGTCAGTACGTCTATATTGTCTTGTATAACCTTTTTCGCAATCGTCGATGTATCGTCGTCCTTGCTCAAGTTGAGAGGAACATCTGAACCAACTACGAGTTGTCCTCGAAGGGAAGAGACTGCTTCAGCCATAGTCAAACGAAATTCTTTATAGCCGTTAAATCCGAGGGTGCGGCAGAGGCGCACGACTGTTGTTTCGCTCACACCACTTTGCCGTGATAGTTCGGAAATTGATAGACGGTGAACATGATGAGAGTTTTCCAAAATGAACGAACCCAATTGTCTTTGGGACCCCTCAAGCTCTATAAATACTTCTCTCAGTTGCTGTAGAGGGTTATTTTGAGGGTTATTTTGAATATGTACCTTAGCATCTTGTGGTAAAGTATGGTCTGGATTTGTATCTGGGTTATGAAGGGGCTTTTCGTATAGGCCCAGGGGTTTCTCATTTTTCATTGCATCACCCCCATTACTGAGGCTAGGAATATGCTTGGAAACCCTATCGAAGGGGCTACATCCCACAATATATTGGGACAATTCCTAAGGATGGCTACAACATATGAAGGCTGTGAGGGTTTTCGAGCGATCTCCTAGTACTTCGTTTGAGATGGAGCACTAGATGATGGTCACTGGAGCTAGCACAAGGTCAACCCAATGACCATGGCTATCTTGCGTAATCAATCATAACACGAATATATTTTTTTTGCAAGACCAAAGAAGAAAATTTTCGCGATATTATTGACACAATATGGTAGCCTTGTGCTCTCGTGCTATGCCTCAACCCCCTTCCATATTTTTCTAGATCTGGTATAATAGAAATAAAGTTTGGTGAGTGAAGGGGGGCGAGCGGTGAAACTCCATGCAAAATATTGGATTGATGAGGGCTTACGAAAGCTTGGTGACGGCTGAGGCGCTCCTGGAATAAGGAGAGATATTTGGAATCCGCTTTTTTCTGTCACTTAAGTATCGAAAAAATGTTGAAAGCGTTGATCACCGAGAGGACGGAGGAAATTCCCCTAAAGACCCATAATCTTTTGCTGTTAGCTCGGAAGGGCCTGAGGGAAGCAGAGTTAAATACGGAAATGAAGGAGTTCTTTGCGGAGATTATGCCTTTTCAACTAGAGAGTCGCTACCCCAGTGATCGGAGGAGATTATTGCAAGAAAATCCGCCCGCAAGATTTCGCGCGCTTTTTGAAAGAACAAAGGAGATGCTCGCATGCCTAAATCAAAAGCTGAAATAGCGGGCGATTGTTGACGAATTTGTGAAAGCGCTTCAGAAGACTCTACCAGTTGAGCGGGTCATTTTATTTGGTTCTTATGCGAAAGGGACCCCGCAACCGGAAAGTGATATTGACATCGCGGTCATTTCCCCTGCATTTGGGCAGAACCCCTGGGAGGATCGGAAACGATTATATCGGACAATTATTTTTGAGAAACTGGAACCTTCTATTGAACCACATCCGTTTGCGCCTGTGGACATGAAAACGCCACCGTCATTGCTCCGAGAAATTCTGCGCACTGGCCAGACCATCTATCCGGTTTAGGTTTAACGGGGCCTTTAATTTCGTCAATGGACTTCATCGCCGGACCGGTCCTTACCGTGCTTTCTTGACTTCCTGGAAGCCCCTTCTTATACTATAATTGAAAATTGCTCCTATTTCCCCTCTGTCGCCTTACGAAATGGCAGATGCTATAGGACGAGAGAGAAAGTATGATGGGGGAAAGCATAATGGAAGGCATAATAGGGGACGGGAAAAATCAGGGTCCGTGCAGGAAGTTGTCCTTTCGCGAAGCTATTTTAGATCCCGATGCGTTTTCCGTAACTTGGGAGCTCGTACCGGGAAGGGGAGCATGGGAGGAATCCCAGCAGCGGGTTCTTACGATGGCTGAGAAGGCTGCCAAGGATCACCGGATAAATGGGATTACCATAACTGACAACCCCGGGGGGAAGCCCGCGATCCTAGCGTGCGGCCTCGCAGTGGAGGCCATGAAGTACGGGGTCGACCCTATAATTCACTTCACTTGCAAGGATAAGAACAGGAACGACATCGAGAGTGAGCTTTATGCCCTCGCGAGGTCAGGCGTCGAGAACCTCCTGGTGATGACGGGTGATTACCCCTCTGAAGGATATATGGGTGGCCCCAAGCCCGTTTTTGACCTTGATGCGGTGCAGGCCCTCAGGTTGATAGCGCGTTTGAACGCTGGGAATGACATACCAGCCTATAAAGGCCGAATGACCCTCAAAGCCACCAAGTTCTTCCCCGGTGCTGTGGTCTCCCCCTTTAAGCAGACTGAGGCTGAGGTGATGACTCAGTACTACAAGCTACACCAGAAGGTCAAGAGCGGCGTTCGGTTCATAATTAGCCAGTTAGGTTATGACGCAAGGAAGTTTGACGAGCTCCTCCGGTATGTAAGGTTAAACGGATTTAAGGTCCCGGTGATCGGGAATATCTATGTCCTCACCTTGGGGGCCGCAAGGCTGATGAACCGGAATGCCATACCGGGTTGCGTCGTCACCGATGAGTTGTTAAAAATCCTGGAGGAGGAGAGCTCCTCCGGGGGTTTCAAGGGAAAACAGCTTCTCAGGTCCGCCAAGCTATATGCTGTGATGAAAGGCTTGGGGTTTAAGGGAGTGAACGTAAGCGGTCAGGGGCTAAGCTACGAGGATGTGGTGTACATAATCGAAAATGGAGAGGAGTTAAGTCCACGCTGGGAGGATTTTCTACCGGAATTCGACTTTCCTCAAAGGGAAGGTTTCTACTTCTTTGAAAGGGGACCTGTGAGTCCCCTAAATGCTGACAGGTCGGTAAATAGGGCAGGTTACGAGAGTATGAATCGCAGGAACAGTGGGAACAGAAGCCGGAGAGGGAGGCCTATATCTTACTGGCTTCTTGTTTTGGTTCATAGGCTCGTTTTCGACCCCGAAGCCCCGTTTTTCCCTCTCGCGAAGGGGATAGCGAGGCTCATAGATAGGTCCTCATTTAAGGGTGCCTTTACTCTCCTGGAGTATTTCATCAAGACTCTCACCAATGAGTGTCGATTTTGCGGGGATTGCGCTCTTCACGACCTCGCCTATATCTGTCCGATGTCCAAGTGTCCCAAGCAACAGAGGAATGGTCCATGTGGAGGAAGCTACGAAGGATGGTGCGAGGTCTACCCCGGAAAGCAGAGATGTATCTATGTTGCAATCTACGGGAGGTTCAAGGGCGCTCCCCAGGAGAAGAAGCTGGCAGGGAACTATATTTCCCCATGTAACTGGCAACTTTACCGCACATCCTCATGGCTGAACTACTTCTGCGGCCGGGATTATAGTGGCCTCAGGGAGAGCCTACCAGAAGAGGGTCGGGTAAGGGATGGTTAGATTGGTGGGGGCCCTTGATTCCGTTAGAAGAGAGGCATTTTTGACCCCTTCGTCGAATAGAGGTTGATCTCCTTCCCTGATACCGGGGCTACAGGGTTTGACGTGAAATAGAAAGGACAAAGAACAGAGAATAAAAAAGAGGGCGGCTATGTAGCCGCCCTATATTATTGGCGGAAGGGCTCAAGCTTGAGGGGGGTGCTCGCCCTCCGCGCTCGAAGAAGGGGGAAGAAGTCTATGTCATCCCTGGTACCCTCGCCCCTGTAGTGCCACCCTCTGGCAGGCCGCCTGGAAGCAGGCCGCCTGGCCTGGCCCGGACTACATCATCAGGGGGGTAGAGAGGGGATGCTTCTTTATTCGTTCTGAGACTCCGAGCTTGGCAGGGAGGTCGGCATTTCGCCGATTACCACGGTCACATATCTATACCCACCATCTCTCCAGACCCGGAAGAGCACTTTGTCTCCTATTCGCTTTGTGCGGACCAGGTCCTGGACCTGCTTTGCGCTGGTGATCTTCTTGTAGTCGACTTCCTTCAAGACGTCGCCGCGCTGGAGACCATGTTTTTCGGCAGGGCTGCCGGGAACCACATCTGTCACTACGACCCCCTGCGTATCTGGGAGGCCGAAGTAGTCCGCCAGCTCTTTAGTAAGCTCCTGCATGGTGATCCCGACCCATGGCCTTGTCACTTTACCCTTATTTATCAAATCATCGATCACGGCCTTGGGTTGGTTGATCGGGATCGCAAAGCCGATACCCTGCGCTGAGGGGATGATTGCCGTGTTGATCCCTACGACCTCGCCGCGGATGTTAACTAGTGGACCTCCACTGTTGCCCGGATTGATGGCCGCGTCCGTCTGGATATAGCTGCCGGTTTCCCGCGGGTCCTCGAGCGAACGCGCCAGCCCGCTTATAATCCCGGCCGTGACTGTGTGCTGGAGGCCGAGAGGGTTACCGATGGCGATTGCCCAGTCGCCCGGCCGGATCTTGTCGGAATCGCCAAGCGTCACAGTGGGCAGGTTCCTGGCGTTGATCTTGACAACCGCGAAGTCGTAAAGCGGGTCAGCGCCGACCACCTTGCCGTCGAACTCCCGGCCGTCGCCGAGCGTGACCTTGATCTCCTTTGCCTTTTCTATCACATGCTTATTGGTCAGGATGTAGCCGTCCGACCTGATTATGAACCCGGAGCCCTGGGCCGGCACGGTCCTAGGCCTGCTATCCGGGACCTGGAAAAACTGCCGGAAGAACGGGTCGTCGAAGAATGGGAAATCCGACATCGTTACCTTTACGACCCTCTTAGTATCGATGTTTACAACAGCTTTGGATACCCGCTCCGCCACGTCGGCGATGGTATTCTCACCAAGCGCTCTCGCGGCTGTCGCCATGGGGCCCGCCACCGCTACCTGGACCGGCTGGGCCGCTTGAGGGGCCCCGTTCTCGCTTGCGTAAAGTGGCCTGTTCTGAGCATACTGTATGACCACAAACGAGCTGATCAATGCGCTTATCACTGCCACTGCCACATAGGGCAGGTAGTGTTTCTTTAGCTCTTTAAAGTTCATCCTGCCTGTACGCCTCCTTTTCATAGAAGCTCTCTCAATCTCTTATCATATCCCCTGTTCATATCACCTTTCATCTGTCTGTCATCCTTTGTTTCCCTTTCGTTCACCTGTTTCGTTCATCTGTCATGTTTTAATAACGGCTCACGACGTAAAAAGTTCCAGGATTTTTGGTTTTGATCCTCAACCATTATTTCCCACTTTTCCACTTCAGATTCTCCAATTCAATCCCGAAATATGAAGATTCCCATGAGAAATCTCCAGATTGGTCCCTCAAAAACCTTTTGCTCGTCGCCGCTCGCCACATTCCCCTCCTTTTCAGGACTGGGCGCGCTAACAGACCCCGCTATCCTCATCAAAGTCTCATCACTTACATCCCCTATCAGCGCGAAGCTATAGCCCCGGACCTCCCAGTGGAGAACCTTGGCGTCGTTCCTGTTGCTCAACTGGGCTGGCACCCCGTTCACCTTGAGCTCGCGAGCTCCCCCCGGGATCACCTTGGCCCTGTCCGTGGCTCCAGGGCCCGCGCTCGTGCTCGCGCCTGTGCTGGTGCCGGGAGGAAGGGGTCTTTCAAAGAACGATATAGTGTTCAGGCCATCGGTATATAATAAGTGGACCCCTTTAATCTCTGAATCCAGGTCTGTCAACCGCCCGCCCTTCAAGACATAGCCGGGCGGCACTTCCCCCGGGAGCGAGATATTGAAGCTAACCAGCCCCTTCAGCCTCTCGACGGGCAGGACGCCTTCCTCGCCGGGTTGGGGTATGACCTTGACGCCCCTTGGAATCCTGAACTGGAAGATTTCATCGGGTATCTTCTTGAGCAACTTTATACGTAGGAAATAGGAAAGCACGTATAACGCTCCATCAGAGTTATAATCCTCCGACCTCAGGATCAGCGGGTACTGCGAGTCCACCCATATTTTTTTCGCCGGGTTCCCCTCGCGCCTTGGGATGATCCCTATAACATATGTTTGCCTTCCAGCGACATAATCCATCCCCAGCAACGTGAACCTGTAATTTCGCTCCAGGAGATCGAAATCATCGTCTCCTGCTGGTCCTGATTTCCCGGGCCCATCTGCATCCTCTCTGTTTGGCCCTGATGGGGGACACGGACTCCGGAAGACCACGCGCAGGGAAGGCTCGTAGCGCCATGTGAATCTCCCGTCGCTCACGACGACCCTGTAGCTCTGGCCTGCGGATGGGAGGTACTCGATCCGCGTGAAGTTTGGCCTGCTGTGGACTATCCTCGTTAAGCAGGCCGTGCTCCCCCCTGCGAACCAGTAGACCACCACCTGGGTCCCTTCATAGGATACGGAAGGCCCGTCCTCCATGGAGCGCTTTACGAGATCGCGCGGGGATGGCGCCGGGGCGGCAGTTGCTCCGCCGGGCGCGGGGAACGACAGGATTACGATGCAAAATAGAGCCACGACAAGGAGCAGAGCTATAATAAGGGTAGCGATAAGGGTATGTCGCCCTGGCTGAACCTCCATCATGGTCCCACCATCAGATCTCCTGTCCACCTGTCGCCCTGGATCGCAAGATCATTGTAGGCTTCATAGGCCCCGCGATTTATACTTGTATATGAATCCGTATTCGCGTCCATACTCGGGGCGTCATTTGAGAGCAACCGGGCCTCAGGTGCAGCCACCCGGGGTGAGGTAAGCATGTATGTCAAGGCCACATCATTTGAAAACGGCCTCGTATGTTCCCATGCTATATGCTCTCTAAGATATTGGTCAACCAGGATCTGCTGACCGGGCGTGCCGTGGCCTGGTTGGTGGCCTGGTTGCTCCTGGCCCGGCGGTGTGAGCAATGTGAGCAACGGGAAGATTATAAAAAGCGCCGCCAGGCCCGCCGCTATCCCGAATGGAGCCAGGACGCGAAGCGGTGGACATTTGAATATCTTACTGGGAATCCTACCTGGGGCCCTACCAGAGTCCCGCCTGGACGGCCCGGCCTCCCCCTCGAGCCTTGACCGGAGCTCCGGCCAGAGTTCCGCGGGTATATCCAGCGATGGAAGCGATCCCGCCAGGCTTTTTGCGGTTTTCAGGCTTTCGTATTCGCGGGTGCATTCCTCGCAGTCCGCAAGATGAAGCCTGATGGCTCGTTCCTCATCCGCGGTAACCTCTCTATCAATATATGCTGAAAGCAAACTCGAAACCCTCTCACAATTCATCTATCATCACCACCGGGGACGAGCGGCGACCCTTGGTCGATAACCCTGGCTCCCGGCCTCTCAGCGCTCGCGCGTTTAACCTTCTTACTCACTGACGTGCCTACTTACGTAACTGCTCACGCGGTTACGCCTACGCGCTTACGCTGACCTACACCGACTTACGCCGAGGCCAGGTAGGGCCGGAGCTTATCCCTGAGGATCCTGCGTCCCCTATGAATTCTGGACCTTACGGTCCCGATCGAACATTTCAAGATGCCGCTGATCTCCTCATAGGAGAATCCATGGACATCTGCAAGTATAACTGCCATCCTGTATTCAGGAGGCAAAGCCATGAGCGCTTCCTGGATCTTGTTATGAAGCTCGTTATTCATGGCAACTGCCTCGGGATTGGTCGACCAATCTGGCAACTCACGCTCGATTTCCCCATTCGGCGTGGTTATAGGATCATCGATGGACTCCACCTGGAAACGTCCAGCCTTACGGAGCCTATCGAGGAATAGATTTGTTGCAATTCGATATAGCCATCTTTCGAAGGACGTACCGAGCTTGAAAGCGCCAAAGGATCTGTAGGCGCGCACCAGAGCCTCTTGGACCAGGTCCTTGGCCTCCTCGGAATTGCCAGTCATCCGGAGAGCGATATTGTAAAGCTGTTTATCGTAACGTCGCACGAGGCTCTCGAATGCCTGGATATCATCCTCGCGGTACCGCGCGGTAGCTAGCGCTTCTGTGCGAATCATGCTCGACCACCCATTCGCGAATGGGCCTCATCGGCCCTTCAATATTGCATAACGAAGATATAAACGAAAAGTTCCAAGTGCTTAACACTATGGAAGCTGTTGATCATTCAGGCCCTATCCCATAGCCCTTCAAACCCTATCCCCGGCCTTTGAACGCCCAAGGTCCTAGCCTTGAGTAATTAAGTCCCAGCCTTAAGTAATTGTAATTCAAGTATAACTCCTATTGTATGTGTAATTCAAGGCTTGCTGACAGGCTTGCTGATAGACTTGCTGATCAGAGACAGGAATGCCGGTTTCTTCTTATCAAGGGGTTATCAAGGGGCGGGCCTTCGCTGGGATCTACAGGCTTTTACCATGATCCAGATCCATATCGAGGGCGGGGAGCCCCACCCAGAAAGCGGAACCCTTTCCCGGCTCGCTCCTCACCCCTACATCCCCGCCGTGGGCCTTCACTATTTCCTTTACTATTGCGAGTCCAAGACCTGTCCCTGAGGATGACCGGCTGGGGACCCCGTGGACCCGGTAGAATCGCTCCCAGATCCTATCGATTTCTTCCGGGGGAATGCCGAATCCTGTATCGCGCACTGTCAGAATGATCCTTCCTGGCTCGCAGGAGGTCTCAACGAATACCTCCCCGCCCGCCGGGGTAAACTCCAGGGCATTTGTGAGAAGGTTTAGTAGGACCTGCTCGAGCCTTTCCTCATCACCCATAATGAATCCGGCATCGCCGGGCGTGCAAACGTGCAGGGCAACGTGGGCCTCGAGGAATTTGGATGCCATGGTCTGCACGGTCCTTCTCACGACTTCGCCAGCGTTTACTGGTCTCCTCTCGAGCTCGAGGCGATTCGCGTCGATCTTCGAGAGGTCGAGGAGTTGATCTGTGAGCCTCGCCAGGCGGTTGCATTCATCCACAATTATTTTAAGATATTTCTCCTGAGCTTTTCCCGATACGACCACCTTGTCGAGAAGCATCTTTGCGAACCCCCGGATGGTCGTAAGCGGCGTTTTGAGCTCATGAGATGCATTCGCCACAAAATCTCGCTGGATTTGCTCAAGTTTCCGTCGCTCACTTATGTCCTGAAAGATGCCTACCGAGCCTATGGTCTCCCCGCAACCGGTCGTCACAGGGGCTACTCGTGCCATGACTACATTCCCGTTATCCAGGCGGAACTCGAGGGAGGTCCGTTCCCCCGTTTGGAGACTCCGCTCAAGCGCCCTGCGCCACCCGGGGGTCCCACCAGGGTATTCGCTCTCAACCTTCTGAACCTCCTCAGGGGTTTCTTCAATTTTAAAGAGGCGTCTTGCTACTGGATTAGCCAGGATAATCCTGGCATCCCTGTCGATGGCAATAACACCTTCGCTCATGCTCTGGAGGAGGTAGTCTCGTTTGTCCTTTTCCTGGCGGAGCGCCTCCATGCTTGCCTTGAGCCTCTCCATGAGGAAATTAAATGTCTCAGCGAGGTCCCCGATCTCATCTGGCGCCTTTGCCTTGATCCTTCGATCAAAATGCCCGGAGGCCATCTCGAAAGCTGCAATATTAAGCTCCCTGAGCCTCTTGACGAGATGTCGCGACAATGTAGATGCAAAGAACATTGCTAGACAAACTGCAATCAGGGATGCTTTGAGAATTACGCCCCTGACCCGTCCGAGCCGCGCAGTCACCCCTGCGACTGGGGCGTATATGAATACCGCTCCAATCACGCGTCCTTTTTCTTTAACCGGGACTCCGACGGATAGCACAGATTCCTTAAGGTAAGGGAAGTCACCTTTATGAAAGACGGCATGTCCAGAGAGCACCTTACCGACCTCTCTGGGACCGAGGCGAGAGCCTACGAGGTGCCTGTCCCTGTTAGAGCTTGTGCGGATGAGTCCCTTATTATCAACAACCCATACCTTTCCACCTACAACGAGATAGTCGCTCTCGTTGAGGTGATTGGTAACCCCATCCAGGTTTCCGCTTTTAAGCAGGGGCCCAACCCTGTGTGCTATAAGGCTTGCCTGGGCGGCAAAATCCTTTGCCTTCATGTCCAGGTAGAAGCCTTCGAAAGAATAAGACAGCAAGAGCCCGAGGCCTGCCAGGGTGACGAGGATGACCGCCAGGTGATTTTTAAGGAGCTTTATGAAGACGGAATTAATCATTTCTAAATTGTTATCACTCCCTGGAACTGGCACTGGCACTGGAAGGGCTACTGTGATACCCGACCTGAAGCCCCAGTTGTAAGCCGGCTCGTCACTTGGGGACCGTGAATTTATAGCCGACCCCCCAGATGGTGTGTAAATAGCAGGGGGCATCCGGCCTTTCTTCTATCTTCTGGCGGAGTTGCTTTATATGGGTATCCACGGTTCTAACGCCTCCGAGGTAATCATACCCCCATACCCTCTCCAGGAGTTCATTCCGTGAGAAGACCCTATCCGGGTTGTTTGCCATATACCAGAGGAGATCGAATTCCTTGGGGGACAGGGCAATTGCACGACCATTTACTTCTACGCGGCGGGCGGCCTTATTGAGATAAAGGCGCGCGTGAACTATTTCATCATTCTCCTCGGAGCGGGGAGGCCTTGTTCTCCTGAGAAGAGCCTTGACGCGCTCCACAAGTTCATCTGCATCAAAGGGCTTTGTGACGTAATCATCGGTTCCAAGCTCAAAGCCTTTGATCTTATCCAACTTCTCGCTTTTGGCCGTAAGGAGTATGATGGGGATATTGCTTTCGCTCCGCAGCTTCCGGCAGATATCCCAGCCCGAAATCCCGGGGAGCATAATATCCAGTATCACAAGATCGGGTTTCGCTCTTGACGCAAGGGAAAGGGCAGCTTCTCCATCTCCTACGCTCTGGACCTCAAACCCTTCCCTCCGAAGGTAGATCTCCAGCAACTCCCTTATATACGGATCATCATCGACTATCAGTATCCTGGATTGGGCTATCACATCCTATCACCTGAAAATAAATATAGCACCTTTTGTCGGATTTGTTAATCGCCCGATCGCCTGCCCGCCTGCGGGAAAGCCTGCTGGCCTCATAGATTCGGGAGCTCCATTATAGCCATCATAATAGCCATCATGGTCATCATGGTCATCACAGATTTTTCACACTCCCAACAAATTCTCCTCACGTCCTTATCAAACATATATCATGTTTACGCTGTAGACTGAAGCGGTGGAGTTATAGTTGAGCAGTTAAGCGTGCGGGGGGATATTCGATGGCCACGACCGAAGCTTTAACCCAGGTGCTGCAGGCTGAGGAAAATGCAAAGAGGCTTCTTGAGGAGGCTTTGGCGGAGGGCGAGGCCATAGTAAAGCAGGCCAGGGAGGAAGCCCGGGCTATTCTCCTGCGTGCCTCAGAGAGAGCGGATTGCGAAACCCGAAAACTTCTCGATGATGCACACCGGGAAGCGGAGGAAATGGCCCGGCGCCTGTTGGAGGAGGTATCCCAGGAGAATGCCGCTATCCGGGCCGTGGCCCGGGAGAGGCTGGATGCCGCCGTTCATATGGTACTCGAGATGGTACTCGAGAGAGAGGGAATAGCATAAGAGCTATGCGATTTAGTATTAACGAGCTTGCGGCCCCCTGTGCTGTAGCCAGGGGGTTGATGGGAAAGCTTATCGGGCCGCAGGGTGTGGATATGCTCGCGAGAAGCGAAGACCTATCGGCTGCGTTTTCGCTTCTCGAACGAACGGCTTACGGAGGCGTGATTGGGCGGGTCCCGAGAGTTGGAAGGGTCTTCCGTGCGGTGGAGCATGCCCTGAGGCAGAGCCTGATCGATGATGCTATCAACATCTGGCATTTCCTGGGGAGATCCCACCGGCATATGCTGAAACTTATTATGTCTCGCTACGAGATTACGAATATGAAGACTGTCTTCGCCGCGATTGAGGGCTGGGAAGATCCCAAGGGCCTTCGTGATTCCCTTTTCGATCTCGGGCCCCTCGGGAGGATAGGCGCTGATGACCTAGTCGAATCGGCAAGTATTACGGGCCTTGCTGAAGCCCTGCGGGGTTCGCCTTATGGCGGCGTCCTAACTAGTGCAATGGAACGCTACCGCTCTGAAGGGACGCTCTTCGGGGTGGAGGTTGCCCTTGATCTATATTACTTCCGCAGGTTGCTCCATGCCGTTAGAAAGCTTTGCGATTACGATCGCGGATCGCTCTTGAGCACCCTCGGCCCGGAAATAGACAATAGAAACCTCCTCTGGGTGCTGCGCTACAAACTAAACTTTGCCCTCGAACCTGAGGAAATCTTTAATTATATCGCACCCGGGGGGTATGAGCTCAACGATGAAGTGCTCTGGAATGTGGCAAAGGCAGATGGTGTACAGGATATCGCTTCTATTCTCCCGCCAGGCTACAGGGCTTTAGTGGAACGTTCCCGCCGGGGCGAGAAGCTCGATCTCGTTCGACTCGATGTTCTTTTGAGGCGGCGCCTGTGGCGGAGGGCTCGGGCGGCGATAACGCGGTACCCATTCTCCTTGGGTATGATTTTGGGATACCTTGTGATTAAGCGCCTTGAGCTGGATGAGATCATCACCGTGCTGGAAGGTAAGCGCTATGGTATGACAGATGACGAGATGGTTCCCTTTCTTATTCACCGTGAGATGGCGGAGGGCTCTGAGTAGCATGTTGATGCCTGCAGAAATGAGTTTTGTCCAGATACTGGTCTCCAAGATGGATCTTGCTTCCGTAGCGGTTAGGCTTTCGCGGAGGAAGGCGCTTCATATAGCGGAGATAAGGGACCTTGGTGCGCCTTTTAAGCTGAGGCCCATAATAAACGATAACAACAGGCTGGCGCTTCTGGCCGTTCTCGAAAGAAGGCTGAATGCAATATTGCAGGAGTTCGGGGAGTTCGACCCGATACCTCAAGATACGGGGCATCATTATACATATACATCTACATCAAGTTCATTCGACCCGGCCAGGGTCGCAGGCGAGGCGGATAAATTCCTGGGCGAGATCGAACCCGCAGTCCGCGCCGTTACCGATAGGATGCGTCGTCTCGTAGAGGAGAAAGAGCGTAAGGAGCTCATGCGCCAGGAGATGCTGCATATTCAGTCTCTGGACGTTAACCTGGGCGTGCTTAAAGATTTGCGCTTCATCTCTGTGGCGATGGGCCGCATCCCGCGTGAAAACCTGGCGCGACTCGAGGAGAGCCTCAGGGAGATGCCAAATATTGTAGTTTCCTGCCCATATGCACGGGACGAGGTTTTCATAATAGCTGTGACGCTCAAGGAGCTTTGGCCAAAGCTCCAGGCCGCTCTCAAAGGTGCCTACTTTAGCCCCATCGAATTGGGGGTTGATGCAGCAGGGACCCCGGAGGAGATCCTGAGGGGTCTCGAGAACGACATATCTGCAATCGAATCAGATATGGAGGGTGAAAGGAAGCGCCTTATGGCGCTTGCCCTCCGGTGGCGGAAGCCACTGCTAGAATACTTACATCGTGTCAAGTTTAATAGATCCATCCTGGAATTCTATACACATTTCAAGGGCACAGAAGGAACGGCGCTTCTGACAGGATTCATCCCCACAGGTGAAGTGGAATCGGTAAGACGCGAAATCGAAATGGTCACGGGTGGAAGGCTGGTATTCGAATCTGAACCGGTCCCCCCGGATGGGACGCGCGAGCCTGAGGTAAGAGTGCCAACCCTCCTGAGGCATGCCCGTTTTCTCATGCCGTTTGAGGCCCTGACTACAACCTATGGCTACCCCCGGTATGGGGAACTCGACCCGACGGTGATTTTAGCCGTCACTTACGTCTTCATGTTTGGATTCATGTTTGGGGACCTCGGTCAAGGAATTATCATCGCAGCTATTGGTGCATTTCTCTTAAAGAGCCCGCCTGCGAGGCTGAGGAGCCTTTCCGGCGCGGCAGGCTTTCTTATGGCGTGTGGCGCCTCCGCAAGCATATTCGGACTCCTTTATGGAAGTGTCTTTGGCCGAGAAGGACTCATGCCCGCCCTCTGGGAGAGACCTATTGAGAATATCACCTCATTTCTCGTAGTGGGGATTTTCTATGGGATCATCCAGAATATCCTGGGGCTTGGCATTAACCTGGTGAACAGTTTCAGGGCCAGAGAGCCTAAAGAGGCGGTTTTCGGTGAATTTGGCGTAGTGAGTTCAGCATTCTACCTTACCATGCTTGGGGTGGTTTATGCACTTCTTTCGTCGCATGCCTTACGTATTGCGCAAATCGGTATAGGAGTCAGCCTGGTGCTCCTTGCGGTTCTCATCCTGAGGGAGCCTTTGGGACGCTATATATTTGGGGGTGCCGCGGATCCAGAGCGAGAGAATGCTGAGGCACAGGGAGACTCCGGCATATTTGGTTCTCTTCTCGGAGCCTTTGATATATTCCTGAGGCATATCACGAATAGCATCTCCTTCGTGAGGCTTCCGGCCTTTGCTATAGCGCATGGAGCCCTTGGTATTGCGATCTATACTATTGCGAGGGCGGCCGCAGGGGCGCCCGGCGGCCCTATTTTGAGCGCTGTTGTTATTATCTTAGGTAACATTGGGGTCATAGCCCTCGAAGGGATGATAGTCGGAATTCAGTGTCTCAGGCTTGAATTCTACGAGTTCTTTTCGAAGTTCCTGCACGGCGACGGGGTGCCATATAAGCCCTGGTGCCTGGACCTGGATATGGAGAATGGATTAGAGAACAGGAGAGGAGTGGAATCTGCATGAAGACGGGGGATAAGAGGTCAGAGTCAGATAGGAAGGTATTCATGAGTGGGGAGCCATATAGCAGGGGGCCGTATGAGGAAGATGATGCGACTCCATCCGGGGGAGCCCATGAGGAAGGAATGAGAGGTGGCATAAAGGGGAGGCAAAGGCTTTTCGCGGTCATTATGATGTGCGGTACAGTAGCGCTTTTCGCGGTGACCCTTTTCATAGCCAAGAACATTCTTCTCCCCGGGCGCGCCCTTGCGGCCGGCGGAGGGGTGGGAGCCTCTACATCAGGGCTTGGCCTCATCGGGGCAGCACTTGCTACAGGTCTTTCCACGCTGGGCGCAGGCTATGCCGTGGGTGTGGCGGGCGCTGCAGCGCTTGGGGCTATAAGCGAGCGTCCGGAGTCCTTTGGCCGGGCCCTCATCATTGTTGGGCTTGCTGAAGGAATCGCCATATATGGGTTGATAATTTCGATTATGATCCTCTCGCGGATATAGGGGGAACCACGTATTATGAGGATTATTGTGATAGGCGATAGGGATACCGTCACGGGTTTTCGCCTCGCCGGGGTCGAGGGGCGGCATGTGAATACTATTGAAGAGGCTGACTCTGCCATGGATGAAGCCCTGCGAGCTCCGGACACGGGCGTTATCCTCATTACGAAACAATGGGCCGCGAAGATGCGGGAGCGGATAGAATCCAGCCATAAGAAGCTTATGCCGGTTATAATGGAGATACCTGACAGGCATGGCCCTATCAATGACAATGACGAGGACCTCTCATGTAAGGTACGCAGGATTCTTGGGATTTGAGGATGATGCAAAATGCTGTTAGTCGATGCCATATATGAAGAGGCACGTAAGCAGGCACAGGCAAAGATCGAAGATGCCCTGAGAGAAAAGGAAGCGATTCTCGAAAAGGCAAGACGGGAGGCCGAAGCCCTATACCAAGACAGGCTGAAGGCTGCCTCGGAGAAGGCAAAGGCTGTCAGGACGCAGATATTGTCCGCGGCGGAACTTAGAAGCCATAGAGAGTCGCTGATATTCAAGGAAGGGCTTATTAATGAAGTGTTCGACAAGGTGCGGGGAAAGCTTGAGGGCATGACACAGCAGGATGTCTATCCCGACGTCCTGAAACGCCTCATCCTGGAGGCCGCGACTGGGATTTCAGGCAGGAGATTGACAATCTACATGCGAGAGAGCGACCTCACCATGATCACAGGTGATTTTTTACAGAGGATAA
The DNA here is from genome assembly GCA_013178125.1 of Bacillota bacterium. Classification (NCBI taxonomy): domain Bacteria; kingdom Bacillati; phylum Bacillota; species Bacillota bacterium. Next base: position 67,424 of record JABLXJ010000010.1, read on the forward strand.
TTCGCGAGCTTGAGGAGGCAGGTCGCCCGGGGGTATCCCTTTCCATCCAGGTGTGCGATAGGCCGATCTCGGGTGGGTGCATCGTGGCAAGCGAGGAGGGTCACATGATCTTTGATAACTCCTTTGAACGCAGGCTTGAACGCGACCTGCCCGTGCTCAGGTTCAGGGTGGCCCAGATGCTGTTTGGTGACGCCGGGACGGGCGCTGAGGCGGGCGTTGGGACGGGCGTTCAAGATATGGGGTGAAAGCATTGGCGCTGGATAACTTGAAGGTGATAGGGACGATAAGCAGGGTGAGCGGTCCTATTGTTGCCGCGAAGGGTGTGACGGACGCGCGGATGCTCGAGCTCGTCCGGGTGGGACCGCAGCGCCTTATGGGAGAGATCATACGCCTGGAAGGGAACACCGCCATCATCCAGGTTTATGAGAATACAGAAGGCCTTAGGCCAGGGCTCGAGATTTTCGGGACAGGAGAGTTGCTCTCGGTCGAGCTTGGTCCTGGGCTAGTAGGGCAGATCTTTGACGGCGTCGAGCGGCCCCTCCAGCTCATCCGCGGGCAATATGGCGCATTTGTGACGCGAGGGATTGACGTTCCCTCGCTGCCCCCGGAGAAGAAATGGCCCGTTGCCATCTTAGTCAGGGAGGGGGATGAGGTATCCGGGGGGACTGTAATAGCAACCGTTCAGGAGACTTCTTCTATTGAGCATCGCATTATGATACCCCCGGGAGTGGCTGGCCGGGTGATATTTGCTACGGGTGACGGTGAGTACCCTATAAATGATTCAATCGTAAGGGTTGACACCGGTTCAACCAGGGTTGACATCTCTCTTATGACTCGCTGGCCGGTTCGTAAGAAGCGCCCATACCTCGAAAGGCGTAATCCCGCCAACCCCCTTCTAACCGGCCAGCGGGTCATAGATAGTTTCTTTCCGCTTGCGAAGGGCGGGGTTGCCGCAATCCCCGGAGGGTTCGGGACTGGAAAGACTAGCATGCAGCACCAGCTGGCGAAGTGGTCTGACGCAGACCTCATTATTTATATCGGCTGTGGGGAACGGGGCAATGAAATGACGGAGGTGCTTACAGACTTCCCCAGGCTCATCGATCCCCGGACCGGCAAATCCCTGATGGAGCGGACCATACTGATCGCAAATACGTCAAACATGCCTGTAGCCGCCCGAGAGGCAAGTATATATACGGGTATAACGATTGCGGAATACTTCAGGGATATGGGCTACCACGTAGCTGTCATGGCGGATTCCACATCAAGGTGGGCCGAGGCATTGCGCGAGATCTCGGGAAGGCTCGAGGAGATGCCTGCTGAGGAGGGTTTTCCATCTTATCTCGCTTCGCGCCTTGCCGAGTTCTATGAGCGCGGGGGGCTCGTTACGACCCTTTCGGGTAGGGCCGGCTCTGTAAGCATCATAGGGGCGGTCTCGCCGCCGGGAGGGGACTTCTCTGAGCCGGTAACCCAGCACACGAAGAGGTTTGTAAGATGTTTCTGGGCCCTCGACAAGGAGCTGGCCAATGCTCGTCATTACCCGGCGATCAACTGGTTAGAGAGTTATAGCGAATACCTGGATGAACTCGTGTGGGACCACGACCAGGGCACTACTACAGGGGACGGGGGCTCGTCCTGGCGCAAGCGACGCGACCAGGCCATGCGGCTACTCCAGGACGAAGACAGGCTCCAGCAAATCGCCCGTCTTGTAGGCCCGGATGCACTTCCCGATGATCAGAGGCTCGTTTTGAGGGTGGCCCTCATGCTCAAAGAGGGGTTCCTCCAGCAAAACGCCCTCGATGATGTGGATAGCTTCTGCTCGAGGGAGAGGCAGGCCAGGATGCTTGATATCATACTCCATTTCTATGAGAGGGCACGCGAACTCCTGGGGGATGGCATTCCCCTCATCAAGATAACGGAATTTCGCACAATTCCCAGGATTATGCGGATGAAATCTGAAATTGGAAATGACCAGTTGGAGAAGATTGATGAGCTGCAAAAGGAAATGGATGGGGAGTTTGACAACCTCCTGGAGGAATACCGGCAGTAGCGGCGCAGGATTTAACAGTGAAATAGGCTGGTGATCCATTGTGGTAGAAGAGATGATAGGAGAGAGGGAATATCTTGGGGTTTCCAAGCTCTTCGGCCCGATCCTGGTTGTGGAGAGGGTTCTGGGCGTGGGGCAGGACGAGATGGTAGAGATTATAGAGCCTGGCGGGGAAAACCGGCTCGGCAGGGTCCTCGAGGTGATGGAGAAGGCCGCCGTTGTGCAGGTATTTGAGGGGACATCCGGCCTCATTCCCGGGAATACGCGCGTCAGGTTCACGGGCTATCCGCTCCGCATACCTGTCTCAAGAGATATGCTTGGAAGGGTATTTGATTATCTGGCGCGGCCCCTCGACGGCGGGCCTCCTCCGATTGCCCGGGACTTGCGCGATGTAGATGGGTCGGCCATCAATCCCACAGCCCGTGAATACCCCCGTGACTATATCCAGACCGGGATTTCCGCTATCGACGGCATGAATACCCTGGTAAGGGGCCAGAAGCTTCCGGTATTCTCTGGGTCAGGACTACCTCATGATGCACTTGTGGCTCAGATTACGCGGCAGGCCAGGGTTAAGGATGAAAGCGGGGAATTTGCCATCGTATTTGCGGCGATGGGCGTCAAGCATGATACCGCGGAGTTTTTCCGGAGAAGCCTCGAAGAGAGCGGCGCCCTGCGAAACACTGCGATGTTTTTAAACCTCGCGGATGATCCCCCGATCGAGCGCCTAGTAACGCCCAGATCGGCTCTTACCCTGGCGGAATTTCTTGCATTTGAGGAAGGTATGCATGTGCTCGTAGTCCTAACGGACATGACAAATTACGCCGAGGCTCTGAGGGAAATATCCAGCGTGCGCGGCGAGCTTCCGAGCAGGAAGGGCTATCCCGGCTATCTTTACAGCGATCTTGCATCAATATATGAGCGGGCCGGGAGGATCGCCGGCAGGCCGGGCTCCATCACGCAGCTCCCGGTTTTGACCATGCCTAACGATGACATTAACCACCCTGTGCCGGATCTGACAGGGTATATAACAGAAGGGCAGATTGTATTGGGGCGTGAACTTCACAATAAGGGGATATATCCTCCGATAGATGTGTTGCCATCCCTTTCTCGTTTGATGAAGGATGGGATAGGGGAGGGGCTCACGAGGGAGGATCATCCAAATGTGGCAAGTCAACTCTATGCGGCTTATTCTCATGTAAAGTCCACACGGGCGCTAGCTTCAGTAATAGGAGAAGAAGAGCTATCAGAGGTTGACCGGGCCTACCTCAAATTCGGGGAGGACTTTGAGAGGAGATTCCTTGGGCAGGGTCATGATGAGAATCGCGAGATGGAGGCGACCTTAAGTCTTGCGTGGGAGATGCTCAGTGAGCTACCCCGGGAGGAACTACACCGTGTAAGCAAGGAGCAGATCACGAGATACCTCGGGGACTCCTGATGCTTTTTATGGGGTAAGGTGAAATAAGGTGGCAAAGCTGCATGTCCCCCCTACAAGGAGCAATCTTTTGAAGATCAAGAGGGAGCTTGATCTCGTATCCCAGGGACACGAACTCCTCAAGCAGAAAAGGGATGTGCTTCTTATGGAGGTAATGCGCCTTCTAGAGGACGCCTCTGCAATCCAGAAAGAAGCGCGGGAGAAGCTCGAGACGGCTTTTTCTGCCCTTAGGCGGGCAAATCTTACCATGGGCACGGAGGCCGTGAGGCGAACATCTCTTACCGTCAGGAGGGCCGTCTCCGTAACAGTCAGGCAACGGAGTATTATGGGCGTGGCCGTTCCCGAGCTAGATTATACTGACAACGAGAGGCCCCTGGACTATAGTTTTCTCGGAACATCTGCCGGGCTTGATGAGAGCCGGCTCGCCTTCAAGGAGGCGCTCAGAACGGTTATAGAAATGACGGAGACAGTAACCTCGGTGATGCGTCTTGCCAGGGAGGTTGCGCACCTCGAGAAGAGGATAAATGCTCTTGAAAACGTATTTATCCCCCAGTATGAAGAGACTCTAGCGTTTATCCGTGAAACTCTTGAGGAACGAGAACGGGAGGAACTCTACGCTATGAAGCTCGCGAAGACCAGGGGAGAGAGTAGAAAGGAAGGGGCTCAGGATGCGCTCGCTATTTGATGTTGTAGTTGTTCCTGTGGACGGTTCCGGTTCATCCTTTCATGCCCTGGAGGTGGCGGCCTGGTCCACAAGAAAATTCGGGGGCGGCGAGATAATTGCAGTAAGCGTGATAGATGAGGATGTGGTGCGGCAGCTATCACGCCTTGAAACCCCTGGTATGAGGGACGTGGAAAAGAAGCTCGAAGCTGACGGCATGAGAAACTTAGCCCTTGCCGAGAAGGTATGTTCTAGCGGAGGCGTAGGGATTAAGAAGGTTATCCGGAGGGGTATACCCTATCTCGAGATAGTTGAGGAAGCGAGGGAGAGGGATGCTACCATGATCATCATAGGCCGGGTTGGAAGGCGCGGGCCACGAAGGATCCGTATCGGAAGCGTGACCGAACGCGTGATAGAGTATGCCTCTTGTCCTGTAATGGTGATCGCGGGGACGGGGGATAATACGGGGGAGAGGTAAGAGGTTGAGCGGTTGAGCGATGGGGGGGGGTGACTAAAAATCAATCTTACGGATGAAGGATTATGCCATATGATGGGCGAATATGATAGGCGGATTTGCAATCTTTAAACAAGTTCATCGCGATTATTAGATTATTAGGGATATATCTGCAGGGAGATGCCGGGGAGGTTTGGAGGGCTCATTAATACATGGTAGTAATTATTGCACCTGATTCATTCAAGGGGAGCATGTCGGCTCTTGAGGCCTGCCTGGCCATCGAGGAAGGCATAAAGAAGGCAATGCCGGACGCTACGGTGATCAAGGTCCCGATGGCGGATGGGGGCGAGGGGACGGTCCAGTCGCTCGTGGATGCCACGGGGGGCGAGGTCATAGGGGCGGATGTCACGGGGCCTCTGGGCGAGCGCACGCGGGCATTCTGGGGGCTGATGGGTGATGGGGAGACAGCCGTGATCGAGATGGCGGCAGCGTCGGGCCTCCCCCTTGTGCCACCGGATAAGCGGAATCCCCTAATCACCACGACCTATGGGACGGGCGAGTTGATTCAGGCCGCCTTGGATCGCGGGTGCAGGCGGGTAATCATAGGCATTGGCGGGAGCGCTACAAACGATGGGGGAGCTGGGATGGCCCAGGCGCTCGGAGCGCGCCTCCTCGATGCAGAGGGGCGACCTATCGGTTTTGGCGGGCGCGAGCTCGCACGGATCGAGCGAATTGATATCTCGGGGATGGACCAGCGTGTGCGGGATGGTGGGGTCGAGGTAGTCGTAGCGTGCGACGTTGATAACCCGCTGATAGGGCCGAGGGGTGCCTCCGCCGTTTACGGCCCCCAGAAGGGCGCGACCCCCGAGATGGTGGAGGAACTCGATAAGGCCCTTGCTCATTATGCAAGGGTCATTGAGAGGGATCTCGGAAAGCGGGTTGCGGAGCTCCCGGGAGCTGGCGCTGCAGGCGGGCTGGGGGCCGGGCTGGTTGCCTTTCTTGGAGCCGCGCTCAGGCCCGGGGTGAATATTGTCGTTGATGCGGTAAGGTTGGAGGAGCATATGAGGCGCGCGGATGTCGTTATAACGGGCGAGGGACGCATGGATTTCCAGAGCGTTTATGGCAAGACGCCCATAGGGGTCGCTGCTGTCGCCAGGCGCTATGGCGTCCCCGTGATCGCCATCGCAGGCGGCCTGGGAGACGACTTTGAAGCGGTCTATGACCATGGGATCGATGCAGCCTTAAGCATGGTAAGCGGGCCCATCAGCCTGGATGAGGCCATGGCCAATGGGCGCGATCTCATAAGGGACGCAGCTTTTGCGGTGGCGAAAATCCTGCGAATCGGGCAGAATATTAAATAAGGGATGCGGGCGGGATGCCAGGCGATTATGGGTGCTGTTGGCAGCGGTGATTGTGAGTGCCGCCGGCAGCGATCTCTCGGTAGATACCCGACTTCCAGTACCATGGTGCTCTGGGGTCTGCGAGTTTCCTTTGCGGGATTTTGAGTTTATAGAGTTCAATTTCGCTCTCGAGCCACCAGTGGTACTCAAAGCGTTTTTCTACAAGGGAAATTATTTTACGATGCCGGTAGATGTGGAAGGCGCCTTTATCAGTAATGACATGGTAGTGTTTGTTGCCCCAATCATCCGTCCATTCCTTGAGGATGTGTAGTATTGAATAGGGGTCGTTCCTCCACCAAAAGGACGAAGGTCTGGGGTCGCCATCGGTGAAGCCCACACTTACCCGTTCATGGAATGTGTGGATCACGCGTCGCATCCCTTTGCGAAGTTGTCTCGGCGAGGCGGGGGTTTTCTTCTTTAACTGTTTGCCCATAGTAGTCAATCCCTTCGTGAAGATTTGTAGACCTGTCGCGTATAGCTCCTCCTATAAATATATTTTAACGCGACGGCGGAAACTTTCCAGCATTTTCGCTCGAGGAAAACCGCGCTCAACAGCGCGGATTCGACAAAGAGTGCCAGGGGCTGTCGAGGCCGGGTGGGGCGGGAGCCCGGAGAGATAGGGCGAGGGGCTGGAGAGACTGGAAAGAGAGATTAAGGAGATCGAAGTCAACTATGTCGATGTCAGCAAATGAGGCAAGGTCGAATGTGCTGAGGTCTGGAGCGCGATGGGGTTCAGATTTTACAAGCAGGTATAACGCTGTTGTTGAACGACTCAGGGGCAAGAGCGTTGTCGTAGTCGGTGTCGGCGTGAGCAACCTGCCGGTTATAAGATTTCTCGCGGGCGCGGGAGCAAAGGTCACGGCGTGCGATAGGAAAACCGGCGAAGAGCTTGGCGCGACCCTGGAGAAGCTTTCGGGGCTCCCTGTGGGATTCAGGCTCGGCCCGGATTATCTCGAGGGCCTCGACAAGTTCGACATGATGTTTTTAACGCCGGGGATTCCCCGCGACATTCCTCAGATTGCGGCCGCACGGGCGGCGGGGGTTACGGAGAGCAGCGAAATCCAGCTCTTTTTCGAGTTGTGCCCCGCACCGATCGTCGGCATTACCGGAAGCGATGGCAAGACCACCACAACGACCCTGGTTGGAAAGGCTCTAGAGGCTTCTGGCAAAAGAGTCTTCGTGGGGGGGAATATAGGCAACCCCCTGCTCGAACAGGTTGAGCATATGACCCCGGATGCCGTTGTTGTGCTTGAATTGAGCAGCTTTCAACTCCAGGCGATGGAGATGAGCCCGCACATCGGGGTCATCCTGAATATATATCCAAATCACATGGATTACCACCGCTCCATGCAGGAATATATCGACGCCAAGGCTAACATCGTGAGTCACCAGCGACCTCAAGATTTCGCCGTGTTGAACCAGGATAACGAGGCAGTGCGAGGTATAGGTGAACGATGCCGTTCGCGGCGGATATTTTTTACGAGGCTGGCGGAGCCGGGGGAAGGAGTTTTTGTGAGGGGCGAAGAAATATGGATAAGGCTCGGCGCCAGGGAAGAGGTAGCGTGCCTTAAAAGCGATATACGCGTTCCCGGGGAACATAATGTGGAAAACGTGCTGGCGGTCACCGCAGTGGCCGGGCTCCTTGGCGTGGAATCCGGCGTGCTCCGGGACGTCCTGCGCGAGTTCAAGGGCGTTGAGCATCGCCTGGAGCTGGTGGGCGAGTTGGGGGGCGTGAGGTTTTATAACGATTCGATAGCTACGACCCCTAGCAGGGCGATAGCCGGCCTGCGGGCTTTTGAAGAACCTCTAATTCTAATCGCGGGTGGGTATGACAAGAAACTCCCGTTTGATGAGTTTGCAGAGGTTGTCCTGGACCGGGTGAAGGTCCTGGTGTTGGTCGGGGATACAGCCGGCCAGATAGAGGCAGCTGTGCAGAGGGCGGCGGGCTCCAGGGCTGGAGCCAGAGCCAGAGCCGGGGCCGGGGTTGAGGCTGCGGACAGGGGTTTCAGGGATATCTCGAGCCCTAAAATCGTTCGGTGCAGGGATTTTGATGAAGCTGTCCTTTGCGCTGTGAGATCGGCGGCCCCGGGTGATATTGTGCTTCTATCGCCCGCCTGCGCGAGCTTTGATATGTTCAAGGATTATAAGGAGCGGGGCCGGCGCTTCAAGGAGATCGTATCGTCGCTATCCTGAATGCATCCTGAATTCTTCAAGCTGATATGCAAGTTCATGTGGCGGGTGACTCGCGTTTTTTGCTGTGGCGGTCGAGTCGCCGGCGACATGAGACAGGGGAGCCTGATGCGAGGTATTGAGGATGCTGTCGCAGTATAGAATTTTGGGTGAGGAGGGCGCATAATGTCCGCCAAAATCATCGACGGTAAGGCCGTCGCAAGGGAGATCCAGGAGAGGCTTGCAGAGGAGGTCGCGCAGCTCAAGAGCGAGAGAGGCATAACCCCGGGGCTTGCTGTTGTGCTCGTAGGGAATGACCCTGCCTCGCGCGTCTATGTGAATAATAAGAAGAAGATGTGCGAGAAACTGGGCATCTACTCAGAGGAGCACTTGCTGGATGAAGCCACCAGCCAGGATGCGTTACTGGGGCTGATCCGGGACTTGAACTCCAACCCCAGGATTCACGGGATTTTAGTGCAACTTCCCTTGCCGGAGCACCTGGACGAGAAGGCGGTGCTCGAGGCGATCACCCCAGAAAAGGATGTTGATGGCTTCCACCCTGTGAACGTGGGGCGCCTGATGGTCGGGGAGCCATGCTTTGTCCCGTGCACGCCTGCGGGGATAATAGAGCTGATCAAGCACACTGGCGTGCAGATCAAGGGCAAGCGCGCCGTGGTTATTGGGCGGAGCAACATCGTCGGGAAGCCTGTTGCGCTCTTGCTGCTCGCGGAGCACGCGACCGTCACGATATGTCATTCCCGGACGGTCGACCTGCCCGGAGCGGCGCGGGAGGCGGATATCCTTGTCGTGGCCGTTGGCAAGCCGAAGCTCGTCAACAAGGAATTCATCAAGCCGGGCGCGGTAGTGATCGACGTGGGAGTCAATCGCATAGAAACGGGCCTGGTCGGGGATGTGGACTTTGATTCGGCCTCCGAGGTGGCTGGCTATATCACCCCGGTGCCAGGCGGCGTCGGCCCGATGACCATAATAATGCTTATGCGCAACACAATTGAGGCCGCAAGACGAAGGGGGAAATAGCAACCATGCCAGGTGTGCCCGGGAAGCCGAGGATTACGGTGTTGGGTAGCATGAACATGGACCTCGTGGTTAAGGTGCAGGGCGCCCCCCGGCCGGGTGAGACGGTCAGGAGCGAGGATTTCAAGATGGTCCCCGGGGGGAAGGGGGCGAACCAGGCGGTCGGCGCTGCCCGGCTGGGGGCTGAGGTCCACATGGTGGGCCGCGTCGGCGATGATATCTTCGGCGAGACCCTCATCCAGAATCTGAAGGCCGCCGGCGTTGATGCCGGGCGCGTGCGAAAGGACCCCGAGGCTGGCTCGGGCCTGGCGTTGATTACTGTGGACGCCACAGGGCAGAATAGCATCGTGGTAGCCCTAGGCGCAAACAACCGGGTTTCACCGGAGGACGTAGACTCGGCGCGTGACCTGATCGAGACATCGGATGCCTTGATCATGCAGCTTGAAATACCCATTGAGATAGTGATCTATGCGACACAGATTGCGGCCGGGAAGGGTGTGCCCGTGATCTTGAACCCTGCGCCGGCCCGACCCGTCCCGGATGAGCTCATCAAAGGAGCCGCTTTTCTCATTCCAAACGAGAGTGAAGCATCCCTCCTGAGCGGTCTTGCTGTGGAGGGACGCGATGAGGCGGCGGAAGCAGCCATGCGCCTCCTGCAGCGGGGGGCGAGGAATGTGATCATCACCCTCGGCGAAAAGGGCGCGCTGGTCGCAAATCCCGGGGTTTCTGAGTTCATCGCGGCATACGAGGTTGATGCCGTAGATACCACAGCCGCCGGCGATACCTTCATCGGTGCGTTTGCAGTCGCCTACCTGAAAGGGTCGCCGGTGATGGACGCGGCGCGCTACGCTTCGGCGGCCGCTAGCATCTCCGTTACGAGGCTTGGGGCACAGGCTTCGATGCCGACGGCCGGTGAGGTTGAAGCGTTCCTTGCGCGTGTTCGCCAGGCCTGATTTATGAGCCCAGGCCTAGTTTATGGGCCAGGCTAGATTCATCTGGTCGTCTGGCGAACTCCGGGCATATTCCTGCCCTGAAAATAGCCACCACATAAAGATCATTTTCATCGTTCTGTTGGTGTCGCCCTGGGCGACATGAGGGTTTAGCCACGGATAGCATCCACTATAGGATCGCAATCGCAGTGCTCCCTGATCGTCTCCCGGGCCACCCTTATGCCCTGCTCGTCATGGGGCTTGATCTTGCGTGTGATGGCGCGGAGCTTCTGGACCGCGGTATAGGTGTCGTCCTGGACCAGGAGGACTGGTATGCCCTTCTCTTCGGCCTTGTTGAGGACCCCTATGTCGGGGAAGAGCCCTCCCGTCAGGATCAACACCGAGGTGCTGGTCTCGAGCGCAGCCAGGGCCACATCGGAGCGGTCGCCGCCTGTGACCACCGCCTTGTTGGTCGACCTGCGGAAGTAGCGGAGGGCGCTCTCGAAGGTCATCGCCCCTATGAGCACATCCTCGACGAGGTTTTGTAGGTTCGCTTTGCCGGCGAGCACCTCAGCGGTGAGCACATCGCATATCTCCTCTACGGTCGGTGAGGTGATCTCGGTGTGGGAAGGTATCACGCCAAGCACGGGGAAACCCTGTTTTTCGAGGATCGGCTTGTATACTCCTTTGCTTTTGTCCAGTATCGTTCGAGGGACGTTGTTTAATACGTTCCCGACCACCGGGAGGTTCAGGGCCCGCGCATATGAATTATAGAGGAGCGCCGTGTCCAGGTCCAGGTCATTGGCGATGCGGCTCACCATGAGGACCATGGAGCCCAGCTCGCGCGCGAGGGTGAATGCGTCAAGGCCCACGCTCGCCATAGCCTGGGGGGACGTTGTGCCCTCTATCAGCACCAAATCGGCGTTCGCCGCCACCTTGTCAAAGGCGCGCTTCACCTCCACCCCCGCCAGGGAGTACTGTCCAATGGACTGTTTGTCGCAATAGGTTGTAAGGCTTGTGAGGTATGAGGGGCCTGTTGTGAAAAGCACGATATCTTCCAGTGGGTTTTCCATTCCAAGGAGGTCCTTCATCAGGACGGCATCCATATCCTGGTTCTTGCGCAACCCAGCAACGTTGCCCACCGGCTTGAAGAATGAGACACGTAAACCCTCTTCTCGAAACCTCTCCGCCAGCCCCACGCATAAAGCTGTCTTGCCGCTCCCGGCCATTCCAATTACATAGAGGCTTTTCACGGGATTCTTCTCCTCCTTTCTCTCCGTCAAGATATAGTGATCTTCATATCGATGGCGGTAACCCCCTTGCCGGCCTCGTATGCGAACAAGGGGTTGATATCCATCTCGAGTATCTCGGGAAAATCCCTCGCAAGCCTGGCCACACGGATCAATGTGTCCTGGATGGCTGGGATATCCGCAGGCGCCTCTCCACGGAAGCCGCGCAGCAGTGTATATGCTTTTGTTTCCCGCACCATGGCCTCGACATCCTGTTTCCGCAACCCATATGCCAGCCTGAAGGATACGTCTTTCAAGAGATTGACGTAGATGCCACCGAGGCCGAACATGAGCATGGGCCCGAATTGAAGGTCCCGGACCATCCCTATTATGAGCTCCCTTCCAGGCGGCATCATGTGTTGTACTTCAACGCCATAGATGCTAGCATCCTGCATGTGGGCTTCCACGTTTTCTATTATCTCGACGAAGCACTCTCTGACCTTTTCCGGGGTGTCCAGCTTGAGTTTGACACCCCCCACGTCAGTCTTGTGAAGTATTCTCGGCGAGGCTATCTTCAGCGCAACGGGGAATCCGAGTTCCTCCGCGACCCTGGCGGCCTCGTCGGGGGTCTTCGCGAGGCCGGAAGGGGCGGCCTTTATCCCGTAGGCCTGCGCTACCCGTGCTGTCTCTGTCCCGAGAAGGGTATTTCGTTTATCGGCCCTGACTGACTCCAGTATTGCGCGCACTCTATCCTGGTCTACGGGGAATTCGAAGGGTACCTCCTCCAGAGGCTCGGCAAGCATAGTGGCGTACCGGGTCAGTCCAGCTATGGCGGAGACTGCGCGCTCGGGGAAGACGAAGCATGGCATCCCGGCGCGGGTGAGCTTCTCAACGCCCTCTGATGTCCGCTTCCCACCAACCATAGAGACCAGGAGGGGTTTCTCAGGGCGGCTGGCCCTTACCTTCAGGACCACATCGGCAACCCCCGGAGGATTTGTCTGGGCCTGCGGGGTTACTATCACAAGGCTGGTATCAACGTTGGGATCAGGGAGGACGATATCGAGGGCCAATTCATAGCGCTCCGGCCTCGCGTCCCCTATCACATCAACGGGGTTGTATATATTTGACTCGGCCGGGAGCTTCCCCCGGAGCTCCTTCACAGTCGCAGGATCGAACCTCGCCATCTCGAGCCCCATTCTCTCGACGGCGTCCGTGGCCACGATACCGGGCCCGCCGGCGTTGGTGATGAGAGCGACGCGCCTGCCCTTTGGGAGAGGTTGGGTTGTGAATGCCAGGGCCAGGTCGAAAAGCTCCTGCGCCGTTTCGACCCTCAGGACTCCTGTCTGCAAGAATGCGGCATCGTAAGCGCGGTCGTTCCCGGCAAGCGCCCCGGTATGCGACGACGCGGCGCGGACGCCCGCCTCGCTCGTTCCTGACTTGAGTATGAGGACGGGCTTCTTACGTGTGGCCTTGCCCACGACCTCGAGAAATCTCTTGCCCTGCGTGATGCTTTCGAGATAACACAGAATGACCTTGGTATTGGGGTCGTCAGCAGCGTTTTCTATAAAATCTATCTCGTCGAGGTGGGCCTTGTTACCCAAGCTCACAAACTTGCTGAAGCCCACGTTGTTGTTGAGGCTCCAGTCGAGGATCGCTGTCCCGAATGCCCCGCTTTGAGATATGAACGCGATCTCGCCCTTCATGGGCATATCAGGCGCGAAAGAGGCATTGAGTGGGACATGAGTGTCCACCATCCCCAGGCAGTTCGGGCCCATCATGTTCATATCGTAACGGCGGCAGAGCTCGACCATCCTATTCTCGAGGGCGGCGCCTTCCTTCCCGACTTCCTTGAAGCCCGCAGAGATCACAATGATGTTCCTGGTCCTGGCCTTGCCGCATTCCTCAACGACCTGCGGGACCAGCGCCGCGGGCACACAGATGATTGCCAGGTCCGTCCCGGGGATCTCGCCGATGTTTTTCTTGCATGGGAGGCCCAGTATCTCAGGTTCGCCCGGGTTGACGGGGTAGATTTCGCCTGGGTAACCGGATTCAATGATATTCTTTAAGATGGAATTGCCAACCTTTCCGGGTGTCTTCGATGCGCCGATGACAGCGACCCGTCTCGGGTTGAAGAAGTGCGTGAGGTCTCGCATATTCCCAGTCACCTTCTTAATAACCTATAAATAAAATGCATAACGCAAAGGGAAGAGTTTGCTTGTCAAGCCGGGGGTTTGAAGTTGCGTTTGATAAATTCTACAATGAAGAATGCAAATTTCCGGAAGTCATCCAGGTTGTTTTGCAGTATATTGTAGACTCATCTCATACCTCCCTGGACATTCTTGACTCTCTAATGTCCTTCAGCCATCTACCCTCTTATAGTCTATAGCCTTTCCGAAGGTGCCCATCTTGATATGTCTCTCCATGTATCTAAAGCTCAATCTGCGGAGGTGGGCAGTATCCCAGAACCGTCGCCCGGTCTCTATAGTAAAGTTGATTCTCGCGCCCTCGTTGCGGCAAAGAATCAGTTTCCCATCTCTCAGGACGCGATGACGCAACAAAACCGGTGCCCTATTGAGCACCACAATATCGATATCATTACGATGGAGGAGAGCCGACAGAGCGCCCCATAGCTCAAGGCGATAGCGTGTATAATGGGCGGGTTCTACTGTATCATTTAGAAACACCGCAATATCTATGTCGCTCAAGGGGCCTGCCTGAGCACGCGCCTGGGAGCCGAAAAGGTAAGCAAAAATTACCTCGGCGCGATCGGCGAAGAAAGCCTCAAGTTTAGCGATGAGTTGTTGGGGTTGAGGCTGGATCCGCTTTGACATGTTTATGGGGGCTCCCTCTATGAGTATTGGATCTTGAAGTATTGGATCCCGGGTAGAATATCGCTACACGTCATCGCTGCATGCTTATCGAACGGGGGTAGTTGTCTAATTACATTATACCCAAAAGATGGTTTCAAGACAACATGATTTTGACGAGAGCCCTTAACAGGAACTACAAGGTTGACATCCTCCCCGAAATAAATTCCGCGGCTTTGCCCCGGGTTTTATGTAACGTAATGTGGGAAAAATTTTCGCGTACGCTCGAGTCGACTTCGCTGTTCTTCCGAATTATAAGGCCCTTATCCCGCAGGCTATGACATGTCCATGCCATGTGTATCATGCATATAAGGTCGCCTCTTTCACGTCTCCCTCATTTTCCTACCGGATGGTACAATATTTGCTTTTAGATTTGGATCGGGATCGGATTGGACTGGATTAAACCAAGATGAAAAGGTCAATTGAGCCAAGATGACCAGGTCAAGCCGCGCCAGGCTTGTTTTGAATAACCGGTCGGCCGGGCAAGACCTGAGAAGTGAGGGGGAATGGAGGTGGTTTGGTGCTCAGAGGCTTATATTCCGCGACCTCCGGGATGGTGGCGCGGTCCCACTGGCAGGATATCATTGCAAATAATCTGGCTAACGTCACAACCCCTGGCTTCAAGGGGGACCTGCCGGTCTTTGAGAGCTTTCCCGAGATGCTCCTGAATCGTATCATGCCGGACCGGGGGAGCATGCTGGATGCCGTGCGGAAGAGCACCCCAATAGGCCGCGCCGGCGTGGGGACGGTCATCGCCGAGACTGCTACCAACTTTGCAGAGGGACCGGTCGTCGAGACGGGCAACAAGCTCGACCTGGCGCTGGTGGGCAACGGGTTCTTTGCGGTCGCCACCCCGGCCGGGGAGAGGTACACACGCAATGGCTCGTTTTGCCTGAACGAGCAGGGTGAGATCGCGACCCTGGATGGCTACCGGGTCCTGGGGGAGGACGGCAGGCCGATACAGGTCGCGGGGGCGATCCATGTTGTGGGTAGCGCAGGTACCGTCGCGAGCAGGGGCGCCAACCCCGGCGGCAGCCTCGGTGGGAATCCGGGTGGCAGACCACCGGGCCCGAGCGGCGAGCTTACTGTGCGCGAGGATGGGACGGTGCTGGTTGGCGCGACTGTGGTTGGGAGGCTCCGCCTGGTGGATTTTGCAAACCGGGCGGCGCTTGTTAAGGAGGGGGACAACCTCTTCGCAGCCGGCCCCGGCGCGGGACCTTTTCCCCCGCCGCAAGCTGCCATTCGTCAGGGCTTCCTCGAGATGCCCAACGTTACCCCTGTTAAAGAGCTCGTATCCATGATCACCTGCCTCAGGGCTTACGAGACCAATCAAAAGGCTATAGCGTTCATCGATGAGACGCTGGACAGGGCGGTGAACGAGGTCGGGCGGGTATAGGGTAAGGAATTTGAACAGCTGGACCTTAATTGGGGGCTGTAGCCGTGGAATGACTGAAGCGGCTAAGACTACAGGCGCGGAAGTGGAGCAGGCAGGCGCAGAAGCAAAACTTGCAGGGAGAAACGGAAAGAGAGAAGCAAGCTGAAACGGACAGAAGGGAACAGACGGGGCGACGGAGCTCGACACGCTTGACATGGAGGTTTGATCGACGATGATGAGAGCACTATGGTCGGCTGCAACGGGCATGCTGGCCAAACAGCTGAATATGGATGTGATCGCAAATAACCTTGCGAACCTCAACACCGTTGGCTTCAAGAAGAGCAGGGTGGATTTCCAGGATATAATGTATCAGAATCTGAGGACCCCGGGGACAACCGTCGCGCAGGGCGCCATGGTGCCGACCGGGATCCAGGTGGGCCTCGGCACGCGGCCGGCGGCAATCCAAAGGGTATTCCAGCAGGGCGACTTCATCCAGACCGAAAACCCGCTCGACCTCGTTATCGAAGGCGATGGGTTCTTCCAGGTGCTGATGCCGGACGGCAGCACCGCATATACACGGGATGGAGCCTTCAAGATAGACAGCGAGGGCAGGCTTGTGACCTCTGATGGATTTCCAGTGGAGCCTGAAATCACCATTCCCCCTGAGGCTACAAATATAACCATAGGAACTGACGGCACGGTATCCGTGATGCTTGCAGGTCAGGACCAGCCCGAGGAGCTCGGCAAGATAGAGCTAGCCCGGTTTATAAACCCTGCTGGTCTTTCGAGCATAGGCCGCAACCTCTTCCGCAATACCGCTGCATCAGGCGATGCGATGATCGGAACGCCCGGCCTCGAGGGGTTTGGGACGATAGCCCAGGGCTTCCTCGAGATGTCTAATGTGAAGGTCGTTGAGGAAATGGTGAATATGATCATAGCGCAGCGTGCGTATGAGGTGAATTCCAAGGCGATCCAGACCTCTGACGACATGCTCGCTATTGCCAACAACCTCAAGCGCTAGTTCTAGTTTGACCTGGTTTGAATTCGTCTTGAATTCGCCTACGCTTGAATTCGTCCATGCTGACTTGCCTGGCAGGGGGTAGTGCCCGTTGATGTTGGTTACGGCCGCCTGGACGCTCCTATTGACCTTAATAAGCCTAATAAGCATAAGTAGGGGTATGATACCGCGAGCCCGGCGCTGCCGGCGTTGTCATACCACCGGCAGCGGGGCCAGGATGGCCGCTAGGATCGCCAGGGCTTGCATTATGGCCGCAACCGTAGCTGCAGCTGCAGCCACAGCCGCCATGGTCGCAAGCCCTGGCGCCCTCCCTGGCTTTGCACCTGTGGCCGTGGCCGCCGGGGACGGAACCCCCATCGTGATTACTGTAAAAGAGGAGGCTCAGGTGGCGGGGCCTAAGATACTGCTCGGTGACATAGCTACGATCACGGGCGCCCCGGGGCCTGTGGAGGATGAAATAAAGCGTATCGAGATTGGGCCGGCGCCGATCGTAGGCTACAAACGGACAGTGAGCCTCGCAAGCGTCAAGATTCACATGAGGCAGGCAGGCGTCGACCTGTCGCAGGTGACGTTTGAGGGCGCTGGCAGCGTCGCAGTGGCTGCAAGGGCCAGGACCATCACTGGCGAGGAATTTGTGAAGGTCGCGACTGAGTATATCCTGTCAACGATGCCATGGAAGAGAGACGAGGTCTCCATCGGGTGCGAGAGGATGCCCGATAATCTCCTGGCCCCCCTGGGCGAGGCAAGGCTCGAGGCTGAGAGGCTTCCAATCACCCAGTATCTCGGGACCACCACCATCCGCGTGAATGTGATTCTGGACGGCAAGCCCTACAAGTCGGTCCCTGTCGTCCTGCGCCTCAACGTGGTGAAGGAGGTTGTGGTGGCCACCAGGACTATCATAAAAGGCCAGGTCGTGACCTCCGATGCGGTGGCCCCGGAGCTGAGACAGCTCTCAGCCTTGGAGATGAATCCCGTAACGGATCCTGCTGCGGTGGTGGGCAAGGTGGCCGCAAGGACGATTCGCGAAGGCGCCCTGATATCGGCGGATGCTATTGAGGAGCCCCCGCTCATCAAGCGAGGGGATATCATTCAGATAGTTGTGAGACTCGGCGGAGTTTCGGTGACTACAGCCGGCGAAGCGCTCGAGGATGGTAAGCTCAAGGACCTGATCAGGGTGAAGAACCTCGAGTCGGGGAGGCAGGTGGAGGCTGTTGTGGTGGATGCGAAAATCGTTGAAGTTTCGCCGCCCATCCGGTAGACCTGGGGTAGCGGTGCTGGTGCTGGTGGCCTGCTCTATTCTCGGTATGGGGACCCTGCCGGCGGCCAGGGCGGCGGCGGAGTCCCTGTGGAAGGACGGCACGCCTTCCCTCTTTGTCGATCACAAGGCTCGCAATGTGGGCGACCTTGTGACGGTGTTGATAATGGAACACGCGGTGGCCAGCAATAAGGCCCAGACGAGCTCGGGCAACAAGGTTGGAGCCGGCCTGGACCAGGGGACCGGGCTCCTGGAATTCATCCCAGAGGCCGGGCTGGGCGCCCAGAGCAGGTTCGCAGGCTCCAAATCCACGTCCCGCTCGGGGAGCCTGGTCGCCAAGATGAGCGCGCGGGTCGTTGAGGTCCTCCCTGACGGCAACCTCAAGATTCAGGGAAGCCAGGCACTTGTAATCAATAATGAAAAGCAGAACATCGTTGTCACCGGCATCGTCCGGCCCGAGGATATCGGGGCGGACAATACGGTTATGTCGACCTACGTGGCTGATGCCGAAATACGATACGAGGGCAAGCTCGAGGTGGCCGAGCGCCAGGGCATCCTCGGTTATCTTTCGCGGTTTTTTTCAGGCCTCGTGGGTTTGATTTTCTAAGTGCAGGTTCCTTAAGTTGTGCCAGTTTACCAGCACGTCTCAGGACTTACGGTGTTGCGCTCCGGGGACGGCGCGCTTGCGGCGCGCCTCCGTTGAAATTTGGCGCGAGGGCCTTGCCAAATTTCAAAGGCCCCGTCGCGCAAACACCGGCAATCCCTGGAAAAGTGGCAGTAATTTTCGAGCTCACGCTTGGAGGTAGGAGGTGCAGGATCCATGGAGGGCTCTGGTGAAGCCCGTCGTTACGATCGCGAGAATTCCCGCGGCAGAATCCCTTGCCCTCGCCGCAGGCTGAGCGGCATTCGCTCGTTTGCTGCCATCCTGCTGCTGGTTGCCTTCTCCCTTGCCTGCTCCCTGGCCTCGAGTATCGTCCTGTTTGATGGAAGGTGCTTCGCAGGTGCTATGCGGGTTAAGGATATTGCGCGGGTGCAGGGGGTCAGGGTAAACCAACTGATGGGTTACGGCCTGGTTGTAGGCTTGGACGGTACGGGCGATTCCCGGCAGTCGATGTTCACGGTTCAATCTGTCGCAAATATGCTGGCGCGCTTCGGTGTCACAGTGCCCCCTGAGAGCATAAGGGTGAGGAATGTGGCGGCCGTCATTGTTACAGCTGACCTGCCGCCCTTTGTAAAAAACGGGGACCAGATAGATGTGAATGTAGCTTCGCTTGGAGATGCAAGGACGATTCAGGGCGGAACCCTCCTGCTCACGCCCCTGCTCGGTCCCGATGGGAAAACCTATGCCGTTGCCCAGGGCCCTGTATCCATAGGCGGCCTCAACATGTCAGGCGGCGGGCGCCAGTCGCGGAATTACCCGACCGGCGCGATGATTCCCCGGGGGGCTGTCATAGAACGTGAAGTGCCCATGAATTTCGTCGACGAGGACAAAGGAACGGTTGCCATCACCCTGAACCAGCCGGATTTCACCACGGCTTCGAGGCTCGTGGCTGCAATAAATGCCCAGTTTGGCCAGGGCGCAGCACAGGCTGTTGATGCGGGGACCGTTCAGGTGAACATTCCAACGGAATTTAAAGGGAATGCCGTTGGTTTCATAGCCAGGATCGAGGAGCTTACCATCTCCCCGGACACCGTCGCTAAGGTAGCGATAAATGAGAGAACAGGGACGGTTGTTATAGGGGGTGAGGTGAGGCTCTTGCCCGCCGTTATATCACATGGAAATCTGAGGGTGGAGATCACCAGCCTCCAGGCGTCTCCGGGGCCTCCCTCAGTCTCAGGAGTGGAATTATCCCCAGCGTTCAGGCCAGCCAGGCGGGGATCCTCAGATCAGCCTGGATCACCTGGCACCGGCAGCCTCGTCAAGCTGGGCGGCGGGGAAACGATAGATAGCCTTGTCTCGGCCTTGAACGCAATTGGCGCATCCCCGCGGGATATCATAGCGATCTTGCAGGCGCTCCGGGCCGCCGGCTCCTTGCAGGCTGAGCTGGAGGTGATTTGAGGTGAGCGATTTCAGTTTGACCAGCGCCATCTCCTGGGCGGGACGGGCGGGGCAGGGGCCGGTCAGAGACATGCGGGCCCAGAATATACGGGCCATACAAGCGCGGCGCGGGCGTGACGATAAGGACGACAAGAAGCTCCGCGAGGCTTGCCAGGAGTTTGAGGCGATCTTCCTTGAATATATTCTCAAGGAGATGAGGGCCACCGTGCCCAAAGATGGCCTCTTTGGCGGGGGCCGGCCCGAGGAGTTTTTCACCAGTCTTCTTGATGAGAAGCTGGCGGAGGAGATGGCGAAGGGCAGGGGAATGGGCCTCGGTGAGGTGCTTTACCGGCAGTTTTCCAGCGCTGATAAACATCCACGATAAACATTTCCTAGCACGATAAACATTCACGACAAACACCCGCGCTAAACATCCGCCCGGTCATGCCGATAATAAAAATGGTGACATGGTTTGACATGGTTATCTATTTTCCGAAGGGGTGGCGGGTGTGAAGGTATCCAACGAGGTTATTCAGAGGCTCCTCCAGAGATATGCCGAGCAGGCCGGCCAGGCCGGGCAGGCCCCGGCCAGGAAGGGCCCGGATCATAAGAATGGTAATTCCCCGGCTGCAACGCCTGACGATGTTACGATATCAGGGCGGGCGAGAGAGCTTTACGCGGCGAAGCTCGCCTTGAAGGAGCGGGCACAGGCCGGCGTGGCTGGCGTGAGAGAGGAGAAGGTCCAGGAGCTGAAGGCGAGGATCGAGGCCGGCACTTACAACGTCAAAGGCGAGGCTATCGTCAATAAAATCCTGGGCCGGTGAATATGATGGTCCGATCACAAATAGAGGCACAAGGACGGGCCGAAACATGCGAGCCTATCGAGAGATGCAAGCCCATGGGTGATGAGGCCCCCGGTGGCGAGGCGCCGGTCATATTTGACGATGTCCTGGCTCTGTTGCATAGGGAGGTCGGGCTCTACCGCAGGATTCTCCAGCTTTGCGAGGAGGAGCAGGCGCTGCTCCTGGGTGGGGGCGGGGATGCCCTTATAAACCTCCTTGGTGAGCTCCAGGTGGCTGTAAATACCCTGCACCAGGTTTCGCGCAGGCGGATGTCCCTCGCAGGGCGCCTGGGGATCCACTGGAATGGAGAGGGTCAGGAGTGGAAGCAGGAGCAGTCTCAGGCTCAGCATCAGGATGGGCGAGCGCAGGCGCAGGGGCAGGCCCAGGCGCGGGATATGGCCGGGGCGCTGAAAGCCTTTACCGAGATAATCCAGCTGGTAGCGAAGATCGCCGAGGTGAACAGGGCAAATGAGCGGTTGATACAGGGCTCGCTCGAATATATTTCGTTCCTCGATAATTATGTCGGCGACGGTCCGGAGTTACTCAGGATGATTTACGCAGCAGGGGAGAGCCGGATATGCGACCAACATTCATTGGACTGGAAACGATGAGGCGGGCACTCCAGGCCCACCAGAAGGCCCTGGATGTAACGGGGCATAACATCGCCAACGCCGCGACCCCAGGTTATACACGCCAACAGGTTGAGCTTTCCGCAACGAGGCCTTATACCCCTCCCGGCATTGTCCGGCTTGTGCGGCCGGGCCAGATCGGGACGGGCGTCGAGGCTGCCCGGGTGCGACGGGTATTTGACGGGTTCATCGAGAACAGGATAAGATTGGCAAAGAGCGGGCTCGGTCGCTGGGACCAGCTCAAGGCCGCGATTGACGAGGTGAACGCCACCTTTAACGATCCCTCCGATGTCGGGTTGGGCGATGCCTTCTCCAGGTTTTGGAATGCCTGGCAGGAGCTGAGCAAGCGCCCTGACAGCGAGGCCGCGAGGGCGGTGCTCATCGAGGAGGCAGATGGGTTTTGCGCCATCCTGAACAGGGCGTCGAAGCGCCTCAACGATCTCATGCTGGACCTGGAATCATCCCTGAACGCCAAGGTGGATGAGGTCAATTCGCTGGGTCACGAGATCGCTGAGCTCAACGAGGAGATAGCCAAGATAAAGGTCACGGGAAACGAGCCCAATGACCTGATGGATAAGCGAGATATCGCCATCGCCCGGCTGGCCCAGATCGTAAATATCTCGACCTTTGAGGAGAAGGATGGGTCGATAAACGTGCAGATCGGCGGGGTGGACCTTGTGAGGCGCAGCAATGCGCACGAGATCAAGCTAAAACCGGGTTCTAGCCTGGCATCATCCACCGTTGTCTGGGCAAAAGATAATGCAGCCGTGAACATTACGGCCGGCGAGATGGCGGGCATACTCGAGGCTAGGGATGAGGCCGTGCCCGAATATCTCGGGAGGCTTGATAAGATCGCTGAAAAGGTTATAGCAGAGGTTAATTCCCTACATAAGACGGGATATGGTCTGGACGACACCACATTGCAGTCACGGGATTTTTTTGTTGGCACTAATGCAGGAAATATCAAGGTCAGCGATGATCTGAAGGCCGATCCCCGCAAGATCGCCGCGGCGGCGGTTCCCGAAGCCCCCGGGGATGGCGCTGTCGCCAAGGCGATTGCGGAGTTGAAAGACAAGCTCACGATGGGTGGTGACCCGCCAACCCTTACATTCACCGGCTACTACTCCGAGACCATTACGATGCTGGGCAACGAGGGGCAGACGGCAGAGCGGATGAGCGACATCGAGAAGCTCGCGCTCCAGCAGCACACAAACAGGAAGGAGAGCTTCTCGGGGGTCTCGGTCGACGAGGAGCTGGCGAATATGATGAAATACCAGCATGCATATAATGCCGCCGCCCGGATGGTCACCACCATCGATGAGATGCTCGATACTATAATCAACCGCACGGGCATCGTAGGCCGCTAAGTGTGATTTCGAAGATTATCGCCCCTGGGACGTGCTGGTAAATTGGCACAAATTAAGGAACCTGCACTTAGTGGACTAGTAGAACAGAAGGCCGACTTGCAACCGGATGGACAGGAGGCGCTGGGGAATGCGCGTTAGTAACAGCCTGCTCTTCAATACATTGATGACCGACATAGGGAATTTCGTATCGCGGATGGAGGACCTGCGCCAGCAGATCGCGACGGGCAAGAGCCTCCAGACGCCGGCGGACGACCCTCTCGGCGCTTCGAGGGCGGTGTCGATCCGGGCCCTCCTTGCGGGGGCCGAGCAATATGAGAAGAACATCCGCGACGCCCGCGATTGGCTCTACGCGACCGAGTCAGCCCTCAGCCACGTCGTGGACATTCTCACGACGGCCAAGGACAAGGCCCTCAAGGGGGCGAACGACACGCTATCCACTGACGCCCGGCAGGCCCTCGCCTACGAGGTTGGCCAGCTTTTTGACGAGCTTCTCGGGCGAGCGAACAGCCAGCACGAGGGCCGGTACCTCTTTGCGGGGCTGAAGACGGGAACGAAGCCATTCGAGGCGACCGGTGGGCCCCCGCCGACCGGGGCCATCTATAATGGGGACCAGGGAGTAAAAACGATAGACGCCGAGGACGGCTTCGTTGTGACGGTGAACGTTAAGGGCGAAGATGCTTTTATAAATGGTCAGGATCTCTTCGCCGCCCTTACCAAGCTCCAGAAAGACCTGCTTGACGGCAATTCCGCGGAGATCTCCTCGACCGACATAGCCAACCTCGACGCCGGTATCGACCATCTCTCCCAGATCATCGGGCAGATCGGGTCGCGCACGGCGCGCCTGGACCGCGCGGATGACAGGATCCAGGATGACAAGATCAAGCTCGCGGCGATGCTGTCCAAGGTCGAGGACTCGGACCTAGCTAAATCTATGGTGGCTCTTCAAATGCAGGAGGTTATATATAAGTCGGCGCTCGCCGCCGCGAGCCACGTAATCAGGCCAACTCTGCTGGATTTCCTGAGATAGACTCAAGCCCGAGTCAGTCTAATCGTAGTCGCGAAGCTCGGGATCAGCGCGCCTGATGGGGTGAGCATTGGGGAGTAAGAATTATAGAGAGGGAATATTCATGAAGGGAGAAAGCGGGAAAACGAGCCGGCTTCCCGGGAAACGGGGCGCAACGCAGGGACGACATAGAGGCGAGACGACGTGGAGCGCCACATGGAGCGCCGTATGAAGGCCCGGGGAGGGAGGCTCGTGGATAAGCTCGCTTTTTTCATGGGGAAGAGGGGTAAAAGTACCAAATAAAATGAGGATCGTAGCTACAGATAGGGCTGAGCCAGGCATGAGGCTTGGGAAATCGATATATGGCCCTGATGGGAAGTTGTTGCTGGGAATAGGGATAGAGCTTACGGACTACTACATTCAGAGGCTCCTGGATCTCGGCGTGTTCATGATATATGTTGATGATCCATTGACGCGGGATGTAGAGCTTGAGCCCGTAATAGATGAGGAAACGCGGCAGAAGGCCGTAAACGCGGTGAGGAAGGCCCTGCTCCTGGCAAGCGGGATGCTGAGGGATAGGAGGGGCGTTCTTGAGGCCTCAGGCTTGATCGAGGCCGTGGACATGATCGCCGATGAGCTCACGACCAAG
Source organism: Bacillota bacterium (assembly GCA_013178125.1). Classification (NCBI taxonomy): domain Bacteria; kingdom Bacillati; phylum Bacillota; species Bacillota bacterium. The sequence goes on from JABLXJ010000010.1 coordinate 91,820, forward strand.
AGGAGAACGCTTGTATCAGTTCTTGATTTGAAGTGTTATAACAGTTATACATATGAGCACTCGGTCAACTGCTGCGTCCTCGGCCTGATCGTGGGCATCAACCGGGGATATGACGAATTCAAACTTCGCAACCTGGGCCTGGGTCTCCTCCTTCATGACATCGGCAAGATGCTCGTCCCAAATGAGATATTGAATAAACCCGGCACCCTGGACCCGATCGAATTCAAACAGGTCATGGCGCACCCTCAGAACGGTTACAGACTCCTGACATATGATGATTCGATACCCCCTGTGGCACGCATAATATGCCTCCAGCACCATGAAAGGTGCGACGGCTCCGGCTACCCGCGAAACCTCGCGGGCGATTCCATCCATGAATTCTCGAAGATCGCAGCGGCCATCGATGTCTATGATGCCCTGACCTCCGACCGGGTTTACAGGAGGGCTTACAGGCCCCACCAGGCGGTGGCGTATATGAGGGCACAATCGAATCTCAGATTTGATCACCAGACCGTCCAGGGGCTGTTAAAGCATATAGCGCCTTACCCGATTGGCACAACCGTCAGGCTGACCACGGGCGATCAGGCTGTCGTCATAGCCATCAACGAAAGAATTCCCGACAGGCCCACGGTGCGCCTCTCCCAGGACGAATCGGGGCGGGATATCGAGTCTATCCAGGATATTGACCTAGGCAGGGAGCTGGGTGTGGATATACTCGAGGTCGTCAGTTGATTCCCTTAAACTCCTTCCGGAGGTTGCCGATATAATTAACGATAGGAACGAAACGATAGGTCAATGAAGGGCAGCAGGCAGGTCGATGATATCGATGATATAGAGGAGCGAGAGCGAGAGGAGCATGTCAGGAGGCGCAGATGCGATGAGCACGACCCCCAATCTAACGAGTCCATCCCTTAATCCGCTTATGTCCTATAGAGCACAGCAGGTCATGTCGGCGAGCCCCGAGAGGCTGGTCTTGATAGTCTATGACCAGGTCCTGGCCAGTTGCAAGGCCAGGGATGCGAAGAAGGCGAGCTCCGGGCTGGCGACATTGATCGATGCACTGGATTTTGACACCGGGGACGTGGCCTTGGGCCTTTTCAGGCTATACCGCTACGCGATGGAGAAGATAAAAGAGCAGAAGTTCGATGAGGCCGCCTCGATTATAAGATCGCTTCGCGATGCATGGTGCCAGGCTGCTTGCGGGTGCAGCGGGGCCGGTGAGTCCGGCGGACCCAGGGGGTGATGGGCGTGGATGTAAGAGATGTAAGACCCTTGCAAGGGGCGCAGGGACCCCTGCCTCCGGGAAGAAGCGATGAAGCGCCCCCTGCTGCCGGGCGGGCGCGTAGCCAGTCCGGCACCGGCGAGGCGGTCCCCCGGCCGGCTGCGGCTATGCCAGCTGCAGCTGCAGACATAGCTGGGGCTGGGGTAGGCGTCGCACCCGTAGCCGGGGCCGACCAGTCTGGAATGGATATGCTTCAAAGAGTGACGGAGGCCGTAAATTCGGTCATAAGCATCGTGAATACCCGGGTCACCTTCGAGGTACATAAGGAGACCGGACATGTCGTGATCAAGGTCATTGATATCGATACCGGCGAGGTCCTGCGGGAGATCCCGCCCAAGGAGCTTCTCGGGGTGATGACGAAGCTCGCCAAGCTGGTTCTGGCAGGCCTCCTGGTGGATGAGAAGCTCTAGACCAGGCCATAAGATTTAGTTCAAATCAAGACACCGGATTAGGCACGGATGGATCAGGCATCGGAATGAGCGAGGTGAAGAGAGATGAGCATTTCCTTGCCGTCTTTGATGACAGGCACATCCCAGCTGGATGAGCTCGTCAAGAGATACATCGAGCTCGAAAGCAAGCCACTTGATCGCTTGAAGCAGACCAGGAGCGATCTCGAGGTGAGGTCCGCGATGTTCACGGACCTGAAGGCCTCCCTTGCGGCTCTCGAGGGCAAGGCCAGGGAGCTTGCGGATGCGCCGACAAGCCTCATATTCGACCAGAGGCTCGCTGTATCGAGCGATGCAAATTTCCTGAGCGCCCAGGCGACCACCGCGGCGCTTAAAACAACCCACAGCATCTTCATTGAACGTGTCGCCACCGCCGATACGGTTGTTTCCAACCAGCTCGACAGCACGGGCACGACGATATCAGGGGCGGGCGCGGGGGTAAAGACGTTTGACCTCACCGTTGCCGGTGAGACGAAAACCATCAGCGTGACGGTCGCGGCAGGAGACACGGACGCGACGGTCCTGGCAAATATGGCCCAGGCGATAAACGATTCCGGGGCCAAAGTCAGGGCTGCCGTGGTGAGCGAGGTTGCGGGCAAGAGCCGGCTTGTGCTCACGAGCACGCTAACGGGCCAGGCCAACGCCATAACCCTTACAGAGGCGGGTGGCGCGGACAGCAACCTCCTGTCCCTCACGGGAACCAGCTCTTCTGTACAATCCACGGGGACGACCGGCGGTTACCTGGTCCCGCGTGCGAATCTTGATGCAAAGTTTTCTGTTGACGGGTTAACCTTCTACCGGTCGAGTAACGTAGTTGACGATGTATTAACGGGCGTCACGCTCACCTTGAAGGCTGCTCAGGCCACGGGCTCGGCCCCGCTTACCCTTGAGATAAAGCAGGATATCAGCGGGGCGAAGGCAAAGATACAGGCGTTTGTCGACCAGTACAATAAGACCCTCAAGTACCTGCAGGATAAGACCATAATCGATGCCGATGCCGGGATTCGAGGCCCGCTCGCAGGCGAGTTCGTGTTTTCGAATCTCAAGACCCGGCTTAGAACGCTGATCCAGGAGCCGGTTGCGGGGATGGTGGCGCCGGCTCCAACGAGCCTCTTCCAGATAGGAATAGAAGCGGATGATACCGGTGCACTTAAAATAGCCGATTCTTCCAAGCTGGAGGCGGCGCTATCATCTCAGCCCGGAGCTGTTGCCGATCTTTTCGGATCGACGGGCGGGGTCGCGGTGAAGCTGCGCGATCTCATGTCCTCCTTCGTAGAGGATGCGACGGGCATCGTCCCCAGGCAGCAGGAAGGCATCGGTGACAAGATAAGGGATATAGACAACCGCATCAAGGCCTTGCAGGAGAGGCTCGACCAGCGGGAGAAGGCTCTGAGACAGGAGTTTGCATCAATGCTGCAGGCGATGGCCATGTTGAACGCCCAGAGCGCCACGCTGAGAGGCTTTATGAATGCTGGAATTTCATGGGGTGTTTAATTTGCCAGTGACGGATAAAGACATCGGAGATGCCGGATCTGGGTATGACGGCAGGGCGACTGACAAGCTAGCTGAGAGGCGAGGTGCGCTCTTGAAAAGCTATGAGGAGGAGGCTGGTCTCTTGGGCGAGGTTTTGGAGTGTCTCGTCCATGAGAGGGTGCTGATCCAGCAGCGCAACATGGATGCGCTCATCGCCTCATTGAGGTCACGCGAGGCGATTCTTGGGGGGATCCGCCGCCTGCGGGAGGAACGCGCAGGGCTTATAGGGAGTCCCGGAGGAGATGAAGGCGATGCGGGAAATGACGCAGGGAGTGAGGATGAAAGGCTCAAGAGGATTGAGGGACATGTTGCGGCCATTTACCGGGAGATCATTGAGATCGACCAGGAAAACACCGGGATGTTATGGGAAAATAGAGATCGGATCGAGCTGGAGCTCCGCGCTATCTTGAAAGCCAGGGACATGGCGGGCGGATATGGCCTGCTTTCACGGCCTGGTCCGAGATTTATAGTTCGAGATCTATAGATTTATATCTATTATATCTATCTATTATATCTATAATAAATAAATAGAAATCTGCGGCCGGTCTTGATTTCTTGATTTAGGGACAGAACTATATGGAGTCTCACGATTTATATAAAGAGAATTGTTTATGGTGGGCAATGAGAAGATCGTATGGGCGATGCGATTGGTGGGGAAGAAGAATGAGGGGCGACCTCCGTTCGTCCGATCTGCGGGAGTATCTTGAGGAGGAAAAAGCTCAGAAGCTGGAGTATTGTAAGCAGCTTTTCCGGCTTTGCATCCTGCAGCGCGATTCCCTTGAATCAGGTGATATTGCCAGGGTCGCTGAGGTTATCATGCAAAAGCGCGACCTATTGAAAAGCCTGAGTCAGGCCGAGAACCGCATAGAGAGGATAGCAGGCAAGCTTATGAGCCTCGGTGAGGGATTGAGGTGCGATGATCCGTGTGATGGCCTTGATCACGAAATAGCTGCAATAATGAAAGAGGTCATGGCGCTTGAATATGAGAATCAAGCTTCTCTTGCGAGGAAGGCCACGGAGATGAGAATTCTCCCCGGGGAGAAGCGAAGGCGGCTTCGCAGGGTCAGCACATTCAATCCGCTGCGCGGCCGGGGGCTATCGGTTACATAGACGGTTACATGAGCATAGATACATACGCATACATAGATGATGCATAGTAGTGCTAGGTTGGCGATGGCCTGGCCTGGCGGCCCGGGCCAGGGTGGCTTGAGTTAAAACTCAAGGCTGTTATGAGACTATCGAGTAGGTTTGGTGAGAATTTTTAGTGAGGGTTCATGCCCTCTTTTTATTTTTACTCTTTTTTTGTGATCACTTCCTATCTCCTCCCTGCGCCTCCACAACGATTCCCCTATCCCTCAGTAATTCAGCTAGCTAGGGCTCTTCAGGTGTAATTTACGATTAATGGCGAATGGGGTGGGTCTGGACCGGGCAGATGGGTGGATGCCAGGGCAATGTAAATTCTATATGACTATATGGCGAGCAATATAACGAGTAAAATGATAATTTAACATCCTTTCCAGCACAGGAGGAATTTACATGATGGTGTCGAAAAAAATACAACATTAACGAGGCCGATGGATATCCCTGGCAGCTTGTGGCACGAGGAGGGGGATAGCTCCTTGGGCGCGTACCGGATACTTATTGTCGATGATGAGCCAAATATGCGGGGCGTGCTGTCGGATGTTTTAGCCGAGGAGGGCTATGAGGTTGCTGTCGCGAAAAACGGCAGCGAGGGCGCGGAGAAGGGCGTCACTGGCAGGTTTGATGTGATCGTGCTGGACCTCAAGCTTCCCGATTGCAGCGGGATAGATGTCCTTAAAAAGATCCGGAAGGGTAACCCCGAGACAGCGGTTATCATGATGACTGCGTTTTCATCCATTGAAACGGCAATCGAGGCGATGAAGCTCGGCGCCCATGATTATATAACCAAGCCGTTCAAGATAGATAAGTTCAAGGCGACTATTAAGAGCGCAATCAAGGCAACCGCGTGGACCCGGGTCAAGCCCGGGTTGAGCCCCTTTCGCAGGCTTCCCGAGACAGAGGAGGAGCTGGGGATTATAGGAAATACTCCGGCCATGAAGAGGGTGCTTGATATTGTCTCTTCAATCGCCCAGACCAACGCCACAGTTTTAATCTATGGCGAGAGCGGGACAGGTAAGGAATTGATAGCGAGGGCCATTCACCTTAAAAGCCCGCGCGCGTCGCGGCCATTGATCAAGGTGAGCTGCGCAGCGCTCCCTGAGAGCCTTCTTGAGAGCGAGCTGTTTGGCCACGAGAAAGGGGCCTTCACCAACGCTATCGCCACGAGGCCGGGCCGCTTTGAGCTAGCCGATACAGGCACGCTTTTTTTGGATGAGGTCGGCGAGATGAGCCCGAGCATGCAGGTGAAGCTGCTCAGGGTGCTGCAGGAACGCGAATTTGAGAGGGTTGGCGGGTCACACTCTATTAAGGTCGATGTGAGGATTATCGCCGCTACAAATAAGAATCTCCAGGAGGCGGTGCGCGCAGGCACCTTCAGGGAGGACCTGTATTATCGCTTGAGCGTCGTCCCTATATACCTGCCCCCGTTGCGTGAGCGCCAGGAGGATATCCCCCGCCTCGCTACGGCGTTTATGCATCGCTTCAGCCGCGAGACCGGCAATGAGGTCACCGGCATATCCAGCGAGGCTATGGCCGCCCTTATGGAGTATGATTGGCCGGGGAACGTCCGGGAACTTGAGAATTGCATAGAGAGGGCGGTTATATTCTCAAAGGGCGGGGTCATCGGGCCCGAGATCCTCTTTCTCAACTCTCCTGTTGTAAACGCCCCTGTTGCAGACGCCCCTAGCTCAAGCACATTGAGCAAGGGGGGAGCTACGAACAGCTCGGTAAGAGCCAGCGGGGGGCAAACTGGGCAGGCTGGGAGCCCTGAAGGGGGCGCCGGGTCTTCCTCATCCGCCCCCGGGACGGAATCAGAGGGGACGCGGAAGTCCCTTGAGGATGTGGAGCGAGAGCATATCGTCAGGGTTCTCAAGCAAACCAACCGCAACCGCACCGAGGCCGCAAAGATCCTGAAGATAACGCGCCGGACGTTATTGAATAAAATAAAGGAATATGGGATTACTGAGTAGCCTGAGCAGTTGCTGTCATTGCTGAGTAGTTGCAGCCGCATTAAAACTTGGTTCATCGGGTGGGTTTTCGTTGTTGCTGGACGAGGGAAACAAGGGATATAATGGTAAATACAATGGTAAATATAGCGACAAATACAGAGATAATATAATGGAGAGCCTCACCATCGGGGTTGCCGTTATCGACCGTAATCTCAGAGTCACCACCTGGAATGCATGTATGGAGCAGATGACGGGCATATCGAAGAAGGAGGCCCTGGGCGCGTATTACCCGAATTTGCTTCGTGAGCTCGTAATGGATGTGCCGGGCCAGCCCGGCCTGGATGGCGTGATATCTCGCGTGTTGCTGGACGGGGTTATTGAGGAGATACGGAATTTTAAGCAGAGGAGTCGCGATGGGGCAATCCTGGTGGTCCGCAAGAAGATATCGCCGATCAGGGATCTTGACGAAAAAGTTGCGGGCGTTATTATTATCTCCGAGGATGTAACGGAGAAGGTCCTGCTTGGCGAGCAATTGAGGCAGGCCGAAAAGCTCAAGGCTATAGGCGAGGTGGCCGCCAGCATCGCCCATGAGATAAACAACCCGATCGGTGTGATATCGGCATACGCTGAGCATCTCCTGGAGAAGCTGGCGAAGGCGTCACCCTCCCCTGGCGAGGAGTTCGCAAGGGCCCTGAGGGCAATTAATGAAGAGGCGGCTCGTTGCTCGGCGATCATCAAGAATTTGCTGGTTTTCGCTCGCCGGGCGAAGCTCGATCTGAAGCCCGTGGACCTCAAACAGCTTATCGAGGATGTTATATTCCTGGTAGGCAGGCAGGCGGAGCAGCAGTCGGTGGAGATTATTACATCTTTCCCCGACGGCCTGCCATGTGTGCTGGCAGACGCCATACAGCTGAAGCAGGTTTTTCTCAACTTGTCCATCAATGCGCTTCAGGCCATGCCTGGCGGGGGGCGGCTTTCTATAGAATGCATAGTTATCAAGGACCGGACGGTCCGGAGCAGGCCCGATACTGGGGTTAGAGGCCCAGGGAGCGTTGATGAGAATGAGAAGAGATATGTTCAGATAAAATTTAACGACACCGGGTGCGGGATTCCCGCGGAGAATATAGGTAAGGTCTTTACACCGTTTTTTACCACCAAGAATAGCGGGGTCGGCCTGGGGCTGGCCGTGAGCCATGGAATAGTGGAAAACCACGATGGCACCATATCGGTAGAAAGCGAGGAGAATGTGGGGACGACTTTCACCATTACACTTCCCCTCGGGCAGATATGAGCCCGGGCAGGTTGCGGGGATGGATGGATGAGGCAAGGGAATCAACCCGTGGATCAACAGGATGGAGGCGCTTCGGCCTTGGCCTCGAGCAAGAGATTGCGGGACCCGGATATCGAAAAGCTCTTTGAGGCGATTTTGTGCCTCGAGACTGTGGAGGATTGCTATAAATTCTTTGAGGATATCTGCACCGTCGCTGAGGTTAGATCCCTGGCCCAGAGGCTTGCCGTCGCCCGGATGCTGGATGAGGGCTATACATATACGGAGATCGCCGGAAAGACGGGGGCCAGCACCGCCACAATAAGCCGGGTCAAGAGGTTTCTCCTCTACGGCGCCGATGGTTATAAGCTGATCTTTGAGCGGCTTCGGCGCCGGGGCTTGATGGGGGATGGCCGTGGCCGGGATAAGTGAAGAGGATGGGATGGACGGGACAGGTAGGGGGGCTTGACACAGCCGCCCAGGGGTGATAGTATTTTTTTGGCGTTAATACGTTAATGCGTTACCTTGATAAAGCACCCGTGCGTGGTTTGGCCGCGGCTACGGTTTGCGCCGCGGTTTATCGCGGTTTATGATGTGGTTTGTGATATAATTGGACTCAAAGGGATTTGAGGGCCGGTTTCACACATTTCGGCGTTTAGCCACTTCGGCAAGCCGGCAAGTGGGCAAGTCGGCGCGACGCACGATCATGACACGGGTGCTCTGGAAGGGAGCAAGGTGCAGATTGATTGGTGTAAATAGGCCCGGGGCCGCCGTCCCGAGCGGCCTGCGCTATCTGGGCCCCCGGGAGGCCTTTCAGAAACGGAGCATTGAGGATCGCCTGGTGCAGGTCTTCACCCGGTGGGGGTTCTCCGAGATTGTAACCCCTACGATCGAATACTTCGATACGATCTCCGCCGGCACGGGCGAGCGGCTAAAGGACCGGATGTACAGGTTCCTGGACAGGACCGGCCAGATCATTGTGTTGAGGCCGGATATTACCACCCCCATAGCCCATTTCGCCGCAACGGAGCTACGCGACGAGCCCAGACCCCTGCGCCTGTTTTACCTCGGCAGCGTATTCCGGGCGGGGAGCCCGCAGACCGGCGTGCGACAGGAATCCTACCAGGCCGGGGCCGAGATCATAGGGGCATCGGGGAGCGCCGCCGATGCGGAGGTGATTGCCCTTGCCATTCAATGCCTCAGGGACGTGGGCCTGCAAGGCTTCAGGGTGGGAATAGGGCATGCCGGCATCATAGATTACATATCGGAGCAGGCCGGCCTCGACCCGGGGCAGGAGGGCCTCATCAGGGATGCGCTCGCCAGGCACGATTTCGTCGCCCTGCGTGAGGTGGCCGGCTCGCTCAACCTGCCCCCTGACAAGCTTGAATGGCTTTTGACCATCCCGGCGCTTCGTGGGAAGGGCGAGGTCCTGGAGGCGGCGCGCTCCCTCTGCTCATCCCCACCCGGTGCCGGTGGCCAGCCAGGCACGGAGCTGGGCGCGGAAAGGAGCGGGGACGGGGGTGTCGAGGTGCTCCATAGCCTCGGCGCGATCCTGGGGAATCTCGAATCAAGGGGGCTGGGCGAGTTTGTCGACATCGATCTGGGCCTTGTTCGGGATCTGGATTATTATACAGGCATAATCTTCGAGGCATATGCCTACGGCGTCGGGAGGCCAGTCTGCGGGGGCGGGCGCTATGATCATCTCCTGGAGAAATTCGGCGCGGGCGAGCCGGCGACGGGATTTGCGGTGGATATCGAGGGCCTGGTGTCGGCGCTCGCGGCCTCGCCAGTAACGTCACCGGTGGCGTCGCCGGCAGGGGGCCCGGACTATTTCGTGATACCGGAGAGCGAGGCGGCCTCGATCGCGGCAGCCCGGTTGGCGGCGGCCCTGAGGGATGGGGGACACTCTGTGGAGCTTGAGATCATCGGGAGGGGTGTTGAAGGGGCCATCGATTATGGTTTGAGGCGCAAGGTCGGTAAAATCGTCATCGTGGATGAGGATGGCAGAATGAAAAATCAAAGTGGGATGTAAAGTGGGATGTAAAGCGGGATGATGCAGGGATGAATACAGGGACGAATACAGGGATGGAAGACGTAATGAACATCGCGCTGCCCAAAGGGCGGCTGCTGGCATATGTTGTTCCCCTCCTGGAGGGCGCCGGGATCAATTGTTCCGAGGTCACCGAGGGCTCGCGCAAGCTCGTCCTGGTGGATGAGGCGAGCCGTACGAGGCTTTTCCTGATGAGGCCGGCTGATGTCCTCACCTATGTGGAACAGGGCGCCTGTGATGTCGGCATTGTCGGGAAGGACCTGATCCTCGAGGAGAAGCGGGATGTTTGCGAGCTCGTCGACCTTGGGTTTGGGTTTTGCCGCTTCGTCCTCGCCGCGCCGCGGGGTGTCGGTGAGAAGAGGCCGCCGCTGCGGGGTAGCCTCAGGGTGGCGACGAAGTTCCCTCGTGTTGCGGGTGAGTACTTCCAGCGAAAGGGCGTCAGAGCTGAAATTATAAAGCTCCATGGGTCGGTGGAGCTCGCTCCGCTCGCGGGGCTCGCCGAGATGATTGTGGATATCACATCGACAGGCCAGACGCTTGCTGAGAACGACCTCGTGGTCCTGGATGAGATCGCAACGGCCACGGCCCGCCTTGTCGCAAACAGGGTGAGCTTTCGTCTGAAATCCGCCAGGATCAATGACCTGGTTTCGAAGATACAGGAGACACTGGCAAAGGCGGGGGAGAGGAATGCGAATCTGGTCAGCGCCGGAATTTCGTGAAAAGCTTATGACATGGCGCGGCGGGGGATTCCTCGGCGGCATCGAGGAGGAGGTCCGGCCGGTCATATCCGACGTGTTTGCCCGTGGCGATGACGCCGTTATCGATTACACGTTCAGGTTTGATAGGGCATCCATCACGCGCGAGACGATGATCGTGAGCCGTGTCGAGATGGAGGCCGCCAGGGCCAGGCTACCGGGTGATCTCCTCGAAGCCCTGGAGTTTGCCAGCGAGAGGATCAGGGCCTTTCACGAGCTCCAGCGCGCCAGGTCGCTGATGACAGCGCTCCCCGATGGGACCCTGCTAGGGAGGATTTATAGGCCCCTGGGCCGGGTCGGGGTCTATGTGCCTGGCGGGAAGGCCACCTACCCATCCTCGGTCCTGATGAATTGTATCCCCGCGAGGGTTGCCGGGGTTGAAGAGATCATAATGTGCACTCCGCCCTCGCGCGATGGCGCGGTGGCGGATGCTGTGCTGGTCGCAGCCGACCTCGCAGGCGTGACGAGGGTTATAAGGGTAGGTGGGCCCCAGGCGATCGCGGCCATGGCATGCGGCACGGGGGCGATCCCGAAGGTGGACAAGATAGTGGGGCCCGGAGGGGCTTACGTAACGGCTGCAAAGAGGCTGGTGTGGGGCCTCGTGGATATAGATATGCTGGCTGGCCCGAGCGAGATCATGATAATCGCGGATGAGGATGCAGATGAGGACTTCGTCGCCGCTGACCTCGTGTCACAGGCCGAGCATGATGCGCTGGCTCAGGCAATCCTGGTCACGCCAAGCCGGGGGTTGGCTCATGCCATCATCGAGAGGGTGGCGGAGATGCTCAAAGGCTTCGAGAGGCGGGGCATAGCAGAGAAGGCGCTGGAGGATTACGGCGCCGTGGTCCTTGTCTCCGGGATGGATGAGGCTGTCGAGCTCGCGAACCTTTACGCGCCGGAACACCTCTCGCTGCAGGTGAGGGATGGATTTAGCCTGCTCGGGAGGATTCATAACGCCGGGTCGATCTTTGTCGGCCCATATTCGCCTGTGCCGGCCGGGGACTACGCCGCCGGCCCCAACCACGTGTTGCCGACGGGCGGCACGGCCCGGTTCGGGTCAGCCCTCGGGGTTGAGGCCTTTATGAAGGCTTCCAATGTCATTGCATGCTCGAGGGACGGCCTCCGCGCCATATCAGAGGCTGTATGTACCATTGCCGGGGCTGAGGGACTGGTGGGCCATGCGGCCGCGATCAGGGCCAGGCTTAAATCTTAAACCAACCTGGAGGTGACCTGTGGGATGGAGAGGAAGGCGGAGGTTACACGCAAGACCCTCGAGACGGATATTGAGGTCGCATTGAACCTGGATGGGGCGGGGTCATCGAGCGTGGATACTGGGGTGGGTTTCTTTAACCACATGCTCACCCTTTTCGCGAAACACGGGCTCTTCGATATTTCGGTGAGGGCAAGGGGCGACCTGGAGGTCGATGCCCACCATACAGTTGAGGATACGGGAATCTGCCTCGGGAGGGCCTTTGCGGAGGCCCTTGGCGACAAGCAGGGGATCGAGCGTTACGGGGAGGCGCAGGTCCCGATGGACGAGGCGCTGGCCTGCGTGATCGTGGATATATCAGGCCGCCCTTTTCTGGTCTTCAACATCCCTTCAGCCCTGTCGTCGGGGAAGGTGGGGAACTTTGACCTCGAGCTTGTTGAGGAGTTCTTCAGGGCTTTTGCAGTGAACGCCGGCGTCACGCTCCATATAAACGTTCCTTACGGCCGAAATGCTCACCACATGGTTGAGGCAATATTCAAGGCGGCGGGCAGGGCCATGTCACTGGCAGTCCGGATTTCACCGAGGGTCCAGGGCGTGCTCTCCACTAAAGGCCTGCTGTGATCCAGGGGTTGCGGGTTGTGATTCGTGGGTTATGACTCACGCCTCGCTTAATTCACAGGTAAGAGGCGATTCACAGGTCGCTGACGTTGATCGAGGGGGATTTTACGTGGCTCGCATGATTGCAATTGTTGACTATGGGATGGGGAATCTCAGGAGCGTGCAGAAGGGGTTCGAATCCGCCGGCGCCACAGTGGTGGTTACGTCCGACCCGGGGGTGATCCGCGGGGCTGCCGCTGTGGTGGTGCCCGGGGTGGGCGCATTCCACAAGGCTATGATGAATATCCGCCCGGCCCTGGAGGAGCCAATACTCGAGGCCGTAGAGGCGGGGAAGCCCTTCCTGGGGATCTGCCTTGGATTCCAGCTGCTTTTCTCGGTGGGCCTTGAAGGAGGTCCGACCCGGGGCCTTGACCTCATCGGCGGGGAGGTCCGGAGGTTCTCGCCCTCATCTGGCGTGAGGGTGCCTCACATCGGTTGGAATCAGCTTCGCATCCTGCGGGAATCGCCGGTCACCTCAGGCATTCCCGATGGTTCTTATGTATACTTCGCCCACTCATTTCGCGCCTTCCCCGGGGACTGGGGGGTCGTGGTGGCTGAGACGGAATATGGGGAGATCTTCCCATCTGTGGTGCAGAAGGGGAATGTGTTCGGGCTGCAATTTCATCCCGAGAAGAGCAGCCAGGTGGGGCTCAGGATGCTGAGGAATTTTGTGAGCCTATTGAATTCATAGGCATATAGAAGAATCCGGGGGTAGGAGGGAATGATCGTAATTCCGGCGATAGACATAAAGGGCGGTAGGTGCGTAAGGCTCCTGCAGGGGAGATTCGAGGCCGAGACCGTATTCTCGCACGACCCCGTCCAGGTGGCATCGGGATGGCAGGCGCGCGGGGCCCAGCTCCTGCACGTGGTGGACCTGGATGGGGCGAAGGACGGGTCTCCCGTGAATCTCCCGGTGGTGGAGAGGCTGCTCCGCGAGGTGGGGGTTCCCGTGCAGGTGGGCGGGGGAATCCGTTCTGCGGAAACCGCGAGGGCCCTTTTTGGCATGGGCGCGAGCCGGGTCATCCTGGGGTCGGCTGCTCTCGACAGCCCGCAGCTCATTTCCGATTTGTGCCGGGAGTTCGGTGATAGGGTGCTCGTATCCATTGACGCGCGGGACGGGCTGGTGGCCACCCACGGGTGGCAGACGATGGAATCCAAGCCCGCGGCGGAGCTGGCCCGCGAGGTGAGGGAGCTGGGCGTGCGTGAGGTCGTGTTCACTGATATAGCGCGCGACGGTGCCCTTCAGGGCGTGAACGTCGAGGCGACGCTGGCCATTGCGCGGACGGGGATAAGGGTCATCGCCTCCGGCGGCGTAACCTCCCTTGAAGACGTGAGGCGCCTGGCCACCCTGGAGGGAGAGGGCATCGTGGGCGTAATCATCGGGCGGGCGCTCTATTCGGGGAATATAGATTTCGGAGAGGCCGTAGAGGTTGCGGCTGCGCGTGCGTGACCCTATACTGCGGCGCGGCGGCGGACGCGATCAGTGCGGTCAGAGGAGAAGGGGAACGGATGAGATGCTGAGCAAGAGACTGATTCCATGCCTGGATGTTCTTGCAGGCCGGGTTGTCAAGGGTGTGAACTTCGTGTCCCTGCGCGATGCCGGCGATCCGGTCGAGCTCGCCGGGCTCTACGACAGCGAGGGTGCGGATGAGCTTGTCTTCCTTGATATTACGGCGTCGGCCGAGGAGCGGTCGATCATGCTTGATGTAGTGCGGCGTACTGCGGAGCGGGTCTTCATCCCGTTCACCGTGGGCGGTGGTATCAGGGGGATAGAGGATGTCCGGGATATTCTGAATGCGGGGGCTGACAAGGTCTCATTGAACACCGCCGCGGTCTTGAACCCCGGGATCATCACAGAGGGCGCTGAGAGGTTCGGGAGCCAGTGCATCGTGGTGGCGATAGACGCCCGGGCGCGGCGCAGCGAGACCGGTGGTTTCTGCGGCTGGGAGGTCACGACCCACGGCGGCCGCCGGCCGGCCGGCCTCGATGCTGTTGAGTGGGCGAGGCGGGTCTACCAACTCGGAGCGGGGGAGATCCTCCTGACGAGCATGGACAGGGACGGGACCTGTGATGGCTATGATATAGAGTTGACGGCTGCGATCGCGGATGCCGTCGACATCCCCGTCATAGCCTCGGGGGGCGCTGGGAGCCTCGAGCATTTCAAGGAGGTCTTTGTGAGCGGCAAGGCCGATGCGGCGCTTGCGGCGTCGGTGTTTCATTATGGGCAATTCCGGATCAGCCAGGTCAAGGAGTATTTGCGGCAGGCCGGGATACCGGTGCGGCGCTAGGGCTTTGCTTTATAATCGAGAAGGAAGGTCGAGTTTCGTGCAGAATGCTAGGGATGATAGAGACAATAACGAGAAGCCTGTTTCATGGATCGACTGCCTGAGATTCTCCGGCCATGGCGAAGACCGCCTTGTGCCTGCCATCATACAGGATGCTATAAGCCTCAAGGTGCTGATGCTGGGGTATATGAACAGGGAGGCCATCGAGAGAACGCTCGAGACCGGCAAGACGTGGTTCTGGAGCCGGTCGCGGAGGCGCCTGTGGCAGAAGGGGGAGACGTCCGGGCATTTCCAGCTGGTCCGCGAGATCCTGGTTGATTGCGATTCTGACTCGCTGCTCCTGAAGGTGGACCAGGTGGGTGGGGCCTGCCATGAGGGGTATGACTCTTGCTTCTACAGGCGCGTGAGGGGTGGGGGCGGGGTTGAGATCGTGGGGCAAAAGGTATTCGAGCCGGGGGAGGTTTACGCCGGTTCCCCGAGCGCTCCGGGTTCTTCGGGCGCTCCGAGCGCTCTGGGCGCTCCGGATGTTGCGGGCGCTCCGGGTGCCCAGCCCGATGCGAGCGGCGGCGATGGCGCTGGTGCCCCCGCAGCCGGCAGAGGGATCATAGAGGAGCTATGCAGGGTCATAGATGAGCGGCGTGCGAACCCGTCGCCGGATTCATACACGGCCAGGCTCTTTCAGCGCGGGCACGATGTGATTCTAAAAAAAATTGGCGAGGAAGCAGGAGAGGTTATAATCGCCTCGAAGAATAAAGAAATAGGCCAAATAGTTTATGAAACGGCCGATCTACTATTCCACACGCTGGTCATGCTGAGATTTCATGGCATAGAATTCGACGATATCCTTCGCGAGCTGCGAAGGAGGCGCAAACCGGGGCCTGCAGGGCAAGCAG
This sequence comes from Bacillota bacterium, assembly GCA_013178125.1. Lineage (NCBI taxonomy): Bacteria > Bacillati > Bacillota > Bacillota bacterium. The sequence continues at coordinate 107,287 of JABLXJ010000010.1, forward strand.
GTGAACGATCGGGTGAACTGGGCGGAGGAGGGCCTGGTGCACCGGAGCCGGCCCGGTGACAGCGAGATGCCAGGTTTCCAGGTTGTGGATGAGCAAGGGGGTTTCACGGCAATGTTTCGAGATAAGCAGCATTTGAGGATCCCTGGCCCGACGCCGGTCCCGCCGGGGGCCTTGAGCGCGTCGGCGCGTCCCATGATCAACCATAGAGGCGATGAATTCAGGAAGCTGCTTGAAGAGGTAACCCGGGGGCTGCAGGGGGTCTTCCAGACCAGGAATGATGTTCTGATATTGACCACATCGGGGACGGGAGGGCTCGAGGCCGCGGTCTCCAATCTGCTCTCGCCCGGCGAGAAGGCGCTCGTTGCAAGCTGCGGCGCCTTCGGTGACAGGGTCGCGGATATCGCCAGGGCATACGGGGTTGATGTAGTAAAATCCGAGGTGGAATGGGGCAGGGCCAGCGAGCCGGGCGATGTCGACAGGCTCCTGAGCCAGAGCCCCGATATCAAGGTAGTCTTTGTCACCCATAATGAGACCTCTACGGGCGTGGAGAATGATGTGAAGGCGCTCGCCTCCGTGGCGAGGGCCCACGACGCTCTTGTTGTTGTCGATGCGGTCAGCTCGCTCGGATCAGTCAATCTCGAGACGGATGCCTGGGGGGTCGATGTCGTGGTGACCGCTTCCCAGAAGGGCCTCATGACACCGCCTGGCCTCGCTTTCGTGAGCGTGAGCGAGCGCGCGTGGGAGAAGGTCGCATCCGCAAGATGCCCGAGGTTCTACTTCGACCTGGTTAAGGCCCGGACCTTCGCCCAGAGGTGGGAAAACCCCTTCACGCCGGCAGTCTCGCTGCTTCAGGCTCTGAGGGACGCCCTCTCCGCTATCGAGGCGGAGGGCCTTGCCGCGGTGTTCGCCCGGCATGCCAGGGTGGCCTCTGCTGTGCGCGCAGGCATAAAGGCTCTCGGGCTCGGGCTGCTCGCGGGCGATGAGTGCGCGTCCAAGACGGTCACCGCGGTGACGCCGCCGGGCGGGATCGATGCGGATGAATTCCGGAAGCTCCTCAAATCAAATTATGGCGTGATCCTCGCGGGCGGGCAGGGCAAGCTCAAGGGGAAGATATTCCGCATCGCCCATATGGGCTACATGGACGAGCTCGACATGGTCGCGGCCATGGCCGCGCTGGAGATGGGCCTCGCCAGGAAGGGTTACCCCGTCAAGCTCGGTTCAGGTGTTGCCGCTCTCGAGGAGGTTCTCATGCGATGATGAAGGTGCTTGTTTGTGACCCTATAGCGGAACAGGGAATCGAAAGGCTCCGCCAGGAGAGCGATATCGAGGTTACGGTGGCCACGGGCCTGCCCCGGGAGGAGCTCATCGCCTGCGTGCCGGCGTATGATGCCCTTATAGTCAGGAGCGAGACAAAGGTCACCCGCGAGGTGCTGGAGGCTGGGACGAACCTGAAGGCGGTCGGGCGCGCGGGGGTCGGGGTCGATAACATCGATATAGACGCCGCGACAAAGCGGGGCGTGGTCGTTCTCAATGCCCCGGAGGGCAATACCATCGCCGCGGTTGAGCATACGATAGCCATGCTCATGTCGCTCGCACGGAATATACCCCAGGCTCACGCCTCGCTCAAGGCGGGGAAGTGGAATCGCAAGGCGTTCATGGGGGTGCAGGTCGACGGCAAGACGCTTGGGGTCATCGGGCTGGGCCGGATTGGAAGCGAGGTCGCCCGGCGCATGCACGCCCTCGGGATGCATGCCCTGGGCTTTGACCCGTTCGTCGCCCCCGAGCGCTGCACCGAGCTGGGCATAGAGATTGTTGACCTCCCGCGGCTGTTCTCCTCAGCGGATTTCATCACTGTCCATGTGCCCATGACAAAAGAGACCCGCCATATGATAGGGGCGAAGGAATTCGCGCAGATGAAGGACGGGGTCAGGGTCATAAACTGCGCGCGGGGAGGCGTCATTGACGAGCAGGCTCTCTATGACGCCGTCAAAAGCGGGAAGGTGGCGGGCGCCGCGCTCGACGTCTTCGAGCAGGAGCCCCTCGAGGAATCCCCGCTCCTGGAGCTCGACCAGGTTATCGTGACGCCGCACCTTGGGGCTTCAACTGAAGAGGCCCAGATAAACGTGGCGATGCACATCGCCGAGGAGATCATCAAGGTTCTGAAGGGCGATTTTTTCAAGAATGCGGTAAATGTCCCCTCGGTGCCTCCCGCGCTTCTCGCTAAATTAAAGCCCTTTATGCCCCTGGCCGAGAGCCTTGGCCGGCTCTATACAGAGCTCGCAGTGGGCGGGCACGGGCGGATCGAGGTTATATACAGGGGGCTGCTGGCGGAACAGGATGTAGCCTTGCTGACCACGGCGGTCCTGAAGGGCGTTCTCGATCCAATACTCCAGGAGAAGCTCAACCTCGTCAACGCGCGGTTTGTCGCAAGCGAGCGCGGCATAAGGGTCGCGGAGGTAAAGGAGCGGGATGGGGACAGGTACCCCGCCGTCATAGAGGTGCGCGGGGAGACGGATGAGGGAATCAGGTCCGTGGCCGGGTGCCTCGGCGAGAATGGCCTGTCCAGACTCGTGCGGATCAATGACTACCCGCTTGACCTCGTCCCGTCAGGGTATATGCTGGTTATAGACTACGCGGACAGGCCGGGCGTGATTGGCAGGGTTGGAACCATTCTCGGGCGCAATAATATAAATATCGCCTATATGCAGGTCGGCAGGAAATCCGCAGGTGGACAGGCTGTTATGGTTCTCGGCATCGATGATCCTGCCTCGGGCGATGTCCTCGCTGAGGTCGCGCGCGTGCCGGAGGTTACAAGGGTCAGGCCCGTGGAGTGGTGGCAGGCGCAGCAGTGACACGGGCGCTATAGCGCGCAGGAACTGCACTATAGCGGCACAGGAACCATAGTGACGCAAGCACTGTAGCGACGTAAGCACTGTGGTGATGCGGGCACCACCGGGCGTATTGTAGGTTAGGTATTCGCATCGCCGGCGTCACCGGGCATATTTGAAGGTGTATAGGGCGTATAAGTTGTATAAAGTGTATATGTAAGGTGTATATGGAGGCATCTGGAAAGGAGATAAAAAACAGTTTCATGGCAGAGATCGTGCCTTTCAGGGGCATATTCTACAATCTTGATAGGATTGGTGATGCTGAGAAGGTAGTAACGCCGCCTTATGATGTGATAAGCGCCGAGGAACAGGAGATGTACTACGGGCGCAGCGACTACAATATAATTCGCCTCATCCTTGGAAAGGAATTCGAAGGCGACAATGAGGTAAATAACAGGTATACTAGGGCCGCTGCGTTTTATAATGGGTGGCGGGACGAAGGCATCCTGGTGGAGGATTCGTCGCCGGCCCTTTATGTCTATGAGCAGGATTATATTATAAATACGGGCATAGGCCCGAGTACGGGCATGAGCCGGGACGTGGACGGGGATGCGGGCGCAGGCGGGGGACCCAGGAAGAAGGTCACCGGCGTGATCGGTGCAGTCAAGCTCGAGGAGTTTGACAAGGGCGTGATCCTGCCCCATGAGGATACGCTGCCCGGCCCAAAACAGGACAGGTTGGAGCTCATGAGGGCGACGGGGGCGAACTTCTCGCCCATTTTTGCGCTCTACTCTGATGCCGAGCGGCGCGTCGATAGGCTGATTCAACAGATCACACAGACCCTTCCCCGCATAGATATGATCGATGGGGCCGGGACGCGGCACAGGCTTTGGTCGATCTCCAACCCGGGGCTCATATACCTGATCGTCAAGGAGTTCCGCAGGAAACAGCTGTTCATCGCCGATGGTCATCACCGTTACGAGACTGCGCTTGTCTACAGGAATGAAATGAGGCGCAGGGCTAATAGCGAGAAGGATCTGGCGTCGGTGGAAGCTGGCTGGGGAGCTCCTTACGAGTACATCATGATGTTGCTGGTGAACATGGATACCGAGGGCCTTACCGTGCTGCCGACGCACAGGCTCATCGGCGATGCACCTGAGCTCCATGAATATATCGACTCTGCCGGCGGTAGCCCTGAATCTGGAGCTAGAGCTGGAGCTGGACCCGGGGCTATCGCTGAGAAGCTTGCCGGGCTGGTGGGCCCGGTTTTCAACCTCCGGACGTTTGATGACCTGGAGGGCGCCCTCGATGAAATGAGCAGGGCCCGTGCGTTTATATGTTATTTCGGCCATAAGCAGTATTGCCTTCTAACCATGAGGGATGATGAGGTCACCTCGAGGCGGGTCGGCGATATATTCGACGCGGCGGGGGTCACGCAGAGGCTGAGGCGAGAACTGGATGTCGCTATACTCCATGTAGTTCTCCTCGGGCATTTCTTCAGCATCTCCGATGAATCATTCAAACAGCGAGGAGCTTACACGAGAGATGCGGCGGAGGCGATAAGGCTGGTTGATGAAGGCAAGTTCAAGGCCGCCTTCCTTGTAAACCCGACCAGGCTCGACCAGATAGCAGCTATCGCGAGCGCGGGTGAGAAGATGCCGCAGAAGTCGACCTACTTCTATCCCAAGCCTCTTACCGGGCTTGTGATACGGAGCCTTATCCGCTGATGCCATTCGCCCTATTATTTATTACTGCGCGGAGTTAGAGCTAAATTTAAGTGCTAGTTCCTTAATTTGCGCCAGTTTACCAGCACGTCCCAGGGGTTGCCGGTGTTGCGCTCCGGGGACGGCGCGCTTGCGGCGCGCCTCCGTTGAAATTTGGCGCGAGGGCCCTGCCAAATTTCAAAGGCCCCGTCACGCAAGCACCGGCAACCCCTGGAAAAGCGGCAATAACTTTCGAATTCAAACTTAGGACTAAGACTAGGGCTCGGGGTACCGTGCTGGTAAACTAGCAGAAATTAAGGAACCTACACTTAGGGCTGGATTTGGAGCTGAATCCGGGTAAATATGCGATAGATGAGCCAAATATATGGTAGCTCAGCATCAAGATTTAAGGAGCCGGGATTTGAATGGAATTGAAATTCATCGGGGCAGCCAGGACGGTTACGGGTTCATGCTACCTGCTGGAGCTGGAAAAGACGAGGATCATGGTTGATTGCGGCATGTTCCAGGGGATAAGGGAATTGAGGGTGTTGAATTACTCGGATTTCCCCTTTGACCCGCGCGGTATCGATTTCCTGCTCCTCACCCACGCGCATATCGATCATAGCGGGCTCATCCCCCGGCTTTGCAAGAAGGGTTTCAAGGGCCGGATCATATCCACGGAGGCAACGCGGGACCTGTGCGGCATAATGCTCCCGGATAGCGGCCACATCCAGGAACTCGAGGCGGAGTGGCACGGGCGCAAGGGTGAAAGGGTGGGAGAGCCTCACACCGAGCCCCTCTACACTGCGGACGATGCCGAGAAGAGCCTGGGGCTTTTCAACCCCGTCCCGCTTGACAAGATGATCGACTTGAATAGCGAGGTGTCCGTGAGGTTCAGGGAAGCGGGGCATATACTCGGTTCCTCCATTATCGAGCTCTGGGCCCATAGCGGGGAGGCGCGCCGGAAGATTGTATTCTCGGGGGATCTGGGGTGCGTGAACCAGCCGGTCATCCGGGACCCGGCCTTCGTCGCGGACGCTGATACCCTGCTGGTGGAGTCGACCTACGGGAACAGGGTTCATGAAGACCGCCTCATCAGGATCGCAAAGCTCAGGGATACCGTAAACCGGACCATGGAGCGCGGCGGCAACCTCATAATCCCTGCGTTCGCGGTGGCCAGGACGCAGGATGTATTATATGAGTTGTCGCGCCTCATGGCGGAGGGCGATGTGCCACCGCTCAAGGTTTACATAGACAGCCCCCTTGCGGTGGCCGCGACCGAGATTTTCGAACGCCACAAGGAATCATACGATGTAGAGACGCGGGAACTCATCGAGGCCGGACGTGACCCATTTGATTTCCCGGGCCTCACCTTCATCCAATCCACGGAGGAATCCAGGGCCCTCAATGAGATAAAGAGCGGGGCCGTGATAATCTCGGCGAGCGGCATGTGCGACTTCGGCCGGATCAAGCACCACCTCAAACACAATCTCTGGAGGCCTGAATCCACTATCCTGTTTGTTGGATTCCAGGCCAGGGGCACCCTGGGGAGACGGCTGCAGGAGGGGGAGAAGCTCGTCAGGATCTTCAACGAGGAGGTTGCAGTGAAGGCTGAGATCGTGTCCATAGATGGGTTCTCCAGCCATGCAGATAAAGAGGCCCTTCTTTACTGGGTGAAGAATTTCAGATCGCTGCCCGAGAGGATCTTCGTCGTGCACGGCGAGGAGGAGGCCTCCAATGAATTCGCCTCCACCCTCCGCGAGACGCTTGGGGCCTGGACCTATGTGCCCGAACGGGGTGATGTTATTGACCTCGAGACGGGCAAGATCGTATCCGAGGCCAGGGCGGTGGATATCGCCGGTCAAGAGGCCGAGCTTCTGGAGAGCGAGAAGGAGCTGCAGGATATCCTGGGCGTGCTCGCCGTCAGGATGAAGGAGTGGAGGGCGGGCCGGGACGTAAAGGCATTGAGCGAGACGAACCGGAGGCTGCGTGAGTTGATCCGCAATGCCCGCGACTTGATACATGAGGCGGGCTCACGGTAGGGATTCTATCTCCCCCATTCTCCCTCATCCGGCGGATGAAAAGAGACTCCCTTTCAGGGAGCTTCTTCCTTATGGAACCGCAAATTACCTATAATCCTTAAGGAGTTCTTCTACGAAAAGAATGGACAGGTAATCTCGCACGCCATTCAAAAGGCGATAAACCGAAACGAATTCTCCCTCGATTTTGTAAAAAATGAGGTAAACGCCGCAGGCAAGGAAGCGGTAATCCGTTTTTATATTGATTTTAGCGCTGAGTGAGGCTCCCATCTCGGGGAAATCAGCCAGCTTTTCTATCTTGGAATATATGGTATCTCTTATTTTCGCGGCTGCTTCGGGATTGTTCTCGGTGATGTAGGCTTTTATTTCCTGCACATCGGCAATCGCCACAGGGTTGATTCTGATTTTGAATTTCACGCTCAGACCTCCAATGCTTTCTTGAGGTCATCAAGTGATTCCCATTCCTCTCCTGTTTTAATCGCATCTTCTGCCTCGGAGAGCTTTGACAACAGCTTAATCACCGCCTGCTGTTTTTCGTATTCCTGTATATCCAAAAGAACATAGCGGCCTCTGCCGTTTTTTGTCAAAAACACGGGCTCCCCAACATGGCAAGAGCGGAGAACCTCGTTATAGTTTCTTAAGTCTGAAACCGGTTTAATGTTTGGCATTCTTAACACCCCCATGATTTGCTGTTATTATTATACCCTAGAAGTTCATAAAATAAAACGTCAGATTTCACAGCAGGTCATAAGCTTAACCCATCTGGATGATAACTGCGAGGTAGTTCGTAATGGATATCGTAAGCTTAAGATAAGCGCCAGGTTTGGTGTTATCAACATAGAACGTCAGGTCGCCTTCTGCAAGACTTGCGGGAAGGACTTCATCCCCCTCAACAGTGTCCTTCCCGAGCATAATGGGATGGTCATAACAAAGGGCGTAGGATAGGATAGACTGCGAATACAATGGAATGGCATTGTGGAGAAGGCAAACGACCCTTAATATCAGCTTCAACAGCTTCATCCGCCTTCATCCGCCGCACACGATGTCTGCCACCGGCATCGTCCATCAGGAACAGTGCTAACTATTAACACTGTCGGTCGGGAACAGTGCTGGCCATTAGCGCCGTCTATCAGGAATAGTGCTAGCCATTAACACTGTCCATCGGGAATAGTGCTGACCATTAGCATCGTACGCCGCGGATAGTGTTAGCCATTAGCATCATCCGTCAGGAACAATGTTAGCTATTGGCATTGTCAGTTGAGAATAGTATCGACTATTAGCATTGTCCGCCAGGAACAGCGTTGGCCATCAGCATCATTATCCATCCCAGCGTTATGCGCGCTAATAATTTTTTGCTGGACAAAGGAGGAATCAGGCGGGCTACGTCGTATATATAATAACGTCATGATGTTATGATGGCACTATGTTAAATTTGAATCGCTTAGGTTTTGGATACTAAGAAGGGAGCAGCTTATGGGTAACGAGCTACGTTTGTGTAAGGTACCACCTATTCCACTATACTACCAACTCAAGGAGATCATTCGTCAACAAATTGAGGACGGCATTTATAAACCTGGTGACGCCATCCCCAACGAGACGGAGCTTCAAGAGAAATATAAGCTCAGTCGATCCACGGTAAGGAAGGCTGTGGAGGAACTGGTTGCTGATGGGTTGCTTATAAAGCGACAAGGGAAGGGGACATTTGTCCAAAAACCCAAGATTACTCAGAACCTTAACCTTATTACAAGTTTTGGCGAAACGTTGGTTGCCAGGGGCTTAACACCGAAGATCTCGAATGTAGAGGTGGAGGAGATTCCTGCGCCTGCGAAGATAGCACAAATGCTAGGACTGAACGTTGGAGACCCTGTTATACATATATTTCGCCTTTATCTAGCAGACGACGATCCAATAGCTTTAATGACCAATTATCTAATACCTCAACTCGTTCCGGGTCTTTCTCGGGAGGATTTATGTAAGTACTCTCTTTATCAAATCCTTGAACACAAATACGACTTGACATTAGCCACAGCAGATGAGACCATGGAGGCTCGATGTGCAGACGAATATGAGGCCGATATGCTTAATGTAGTAAAAGGCGCCCCGCTTCTTCATGTAACTCGTGTCACATACTCTTTGGATGGGTCCCCCATAGAAGTGGCGATAGTTACCTCGCGGGCAGACAGATATAGTTACTCGATCAAATTAAGTGGCCGCGAGAAAAGCAAGCGACTCATCGGGATATCTAAATAGGTTGATGTTTTATATTCATTCTTACGCCATGCGAAGGATAGATACAGGGTTATTGACTCGAGTCCCAGAAAGAGTTAGATGGCTTAACGAAATCTACATCATGGTATTATTAACCGAAGTACCCTATAAGATTAGGAGGTTATACTGTTTTGAGAGATTACAGGTTAATTGTAAATGGTGAGCTAGTTGAATCGGTCAGTGGTAACCGATTTAATGTAATCAATCCGGCGACGTCTGAGGTGATAGGGAGCGTCCCCGATGGTGTGCCCGAAGATGCTGTTTCCGCCCTGCAAGCCGCAGAGCGGGCGTTTCCAGGTTGGGCGGCTTTGCCTCCAACCGTTCGTGCTGATTACATGCATAAGAGCGCTGAACTTATTAGAGCAAGGAAGAGAGATATAGCTGTCACCTTGACGATGGAGCAGGGCAAGCCATTGCGGGATGCTGAGAAGGAAGTCCAGGATGCCGCAGCTGCTATCGATTTCTTCGCAGATGAAGGGATACGAATTAGAGGGGAAGTTATTCCGACAGGGGTAACTAGCGCCCTGAGTATCGTTGTTAAACAGCCGATCGGGGTGTGCGTTGCTATCACCCCTTGGAATTATCCCGTCTCGCTTTTGGCGTGGAAAGTCGGTCCTGCACTGGCCGCCGGATGTTCAATTGTAGCGAAACCCGCCTCGGAGACGCCTCTATCTAGTATTGAATTTGTCCGGTGCTTCCTGGATGCAGGGGTCCCTAAAGGAGTCATCAATATAGTGACCGGGTCGGGGGGCAAGATAGGCAGGGAATTGGTACAAAATCCGATCACAAAAAAGGTGGCCCTCACAGGTTCGACTTTGGTGGGTAAGTGCGTGGCGAGCTTGGCAGGCGAGCACCTTAAAAAGGTTTCTCTTGAGCTTGGAGGGCACTCCCCGTTTATTGTGTTCGGAGATGCCGATCTTAAATCCGCGGTCGCCGAGGGAGTCCGGCGGTCCTTCCGAAATATGGGGCAGATCTGCAATGCAGTAAACCGCATTCTCGTTCATGAATCAATCGCTGATGAGTTTATAGACATGTTCGTCGAGGGAACCAAGAACATGACGATCGGAAACGGCCTGAATAATCCAGACGTTGATCTGGGGCCTATGGTAAATGAAGAGGGCATCAAGAGGACGATGACGCATATCCAGGATGCCTTGGACAGGGGTGCGCGCCTTCTATGCGGCGGGAGAAAGCCTGCTGGGAAGGAGTTTGAGAGGGGTTTCTTCCTTAAGCCGGCCGTCCTGGTCGATGTCCCCCGAGATTCAATAATAATGCAAGAGGAGACGTTTGGACCTGCAGTAGCTATAGTTAAGTTTGAGTCTTTAGACGAGGCGATTCATCTTGCTAATGCCACTCAATATGGGCTTGTAGCCTATGCATACACCCAAGATATAGAAACAATCATCACTCTCGTAAACATGCTAGATTTCGGAACTGTGTGTATAAACAATACCGTGGCGGCGAGCGTCCAGGCTCCTTATGGAGGGTGGAAGGAAAGTGGGGTGGGGGTCGAATTGTCCCACCATGCCATGGATGAGTACTTGCACATAAAACATGTGAGAATTCAGGGTTAATATGATTGACTACACGCCGGCCAAACAGAGCTATACTTGAAATATTGTGATGGGAGTTGAATGAATTTATGGGAGTTAGGGTTGCAAACTTAGAAACGGTTGCTCTACAACCTAGCGATCATTCCTTCTGCCACCTGCGAGAAAAGAAAGAATCCAATGTCCTTCGAGATTCGTGGGTGCTTATTTCTCCGGAGAATTCACCAACAAGAACATTAACGGCCGGTTATACCACCGTCTATCCCGGATGCCGTACTGGTGGACATTCTCACGAGGACTATGAAGAAGTTTATCACATTACCAAGGGTAAGGGTATCATGACAGTGGGCGAGGAAGAATTCGAGGTCTCGGCCGGAGATACTTTTTTAGTCCCTTTTGGGCTTTACCACACCGTACGCAATCCTTACCAAGGCGTGCTGGAGTACTTCTGGGTGATTTCTCTAAATCATGAGAAGGCACAGAAGTAGGGGGAAATCAGCATTGGCTGGCATGCGATAAAGTCTGCTGAAGTTAAGGAGAAGGAGCGTTACAAGGCTTATGCTGAGGCGGACGTGTCTATTAAGTGTGGATATCGGAACCGAAAGCGCCCGCGCGGCTCTTCTCACTCCAGATGGTCAGGTTGTGGCCAGTTCCTCTCAAGAATACGCGCTCAATTGCCCGCACCCTGGCTGGGCGGAACAAGATCCCGAGAGTTGGTGGGGGGCTACTGTCTACAACATCCGGACGATCCTCGAGAGAGCCCCTGATGTCGACGTCGTTGCCGTCGGCATCGGCGGACAGATGCACGCACCGGTACCTATTGATTTAGAAGGTAGATTGGTGTTTCGCGCTATTCCGCTGTGGTGCGACAAGCGTACCGAGCCTCAATGCCAGGCGGCCCGGGTCATTCTCGACGAAGAAGAATCGCTGCGGATCACGGGAAATCCCATTGTTGCCTCATGGACGGGCTTCAAGTTTAAGTGGATCAAGGAAAACCACCCGGAGGTATATGTCAGGACGGTAAAGTTCCTGTCCTGCAAGGATTATTTGAATCTGCGTCTGACGGGCCAGTGTTTCACTGATTACTCTGAAGCTTCGGGGACCTACCTCTTTGACGCTAAGTGCGGTGCATGGTCGGCTGAGCTATGTTCAGCCCTGGGTATAGACCCCGCGAAGCTGCCGGACATTGCCAATGCGTCCGATGTCATAGGCACGGTGACAAAGGAAGCGGCGGAGTTGACGGGCTTGAAGGCGGGCACCCCCGTGGTAGCGGGTGGCGGCGATATGATGTGCATTCTACTTGGAGCAGGAATCGTCTCAGATGGCATGGCCTGCGATATAACGGGGACTGCCGCAGATATCTCAGTTTTCACTCCCGAGCCGTTATATGATATGCGGTTGATGCATCTACACCATGTGGCTCCCAAAGGGGGCTGGATTTCATTCGGTATTTTGGATTCGGGTGGCGGGAGTTACAAATGGTTTAAGGACAACTTTTGTCTTGCACAGGTCGAGGAAGCGCGTGAAAGGGGAATTTCGCCCTACCAGGTGCTGAGCGAGGGGGCCGCCACCATTCCTGCCGGGTCCGAAGGACTTCTTTTCTTCCCGTATCTTTTGGGGGAACGTACGTTGGGTAGCAGCGCCAGCCGTGGTGTATTCTTTGGTTTCACTCCCAGACATACCATTAACCACTGTTCGCGAGCCATTATGGAAGGGGTAAGCTTCGATCTGCGTCAGAGCCTTGAGATTATTGAGGCGAAAGGCGTGCCTATCAACGAAGTTCGCGCCATCGGAGGAGGGGCGAAGAGCCCGGTTTGGTGTGAGATTAAATCCAACGTTTACGGGAAGCCCGTAAAGACTTTGGCGAATTTCGAAGGTGGTATCGTGGGGGCGTCGATGCTTGCGGGTCTTGGCGTGGGTCTTTACAGCAGTGTAGAGGATGCAGTGGATTCATTGGTCAGGTTGGAGAAGGTATTTCCCCCGGATGCGGAATTAGCGCAACGATATGATAGGTTCTATGAATTATATAAATCCTTGCACGACAGTTTTCAGCCTTATTATAGAAAGCTCTCGGAGTTGGTAAGTTAGGAGCGAGAGAGATGGGATGGAAGGTATTGATCACCGCACGCTCTTTCGGGCAAGGAGACCCCGAACCCTTTCGGATTTTGACGCAAGCGAAATGCGAGGTAGTAAAGAGCCCTCTCGATCGACCTCTTACGGGAGAGGAGTTGGGAAAGCTGATTGGAGATGCCGATGCCGTGATTGTCGGCAATGATATCGTAGATGCCTCCGTTATCGAGAGGGGAAGGGCTTTGAAGGTGATCTCCCGCTATGGCGTGGGCACCGATAATATCGACATAGCGGCCGCCTCAATGAGGGGTATCTACGTGACGAACACCCCGGGCGTAAACGACCACTCCGTGGCGGATCTTGCTGTTGGGATGATGATTGCATTAGCTCGAGGTATCCCCAAGGTATGCAACTGGACAAGGGCCGGGGAATGGAAACGATTCTTCGGGTCGGAGGTTTATGGCAAGGTTTTGGGAGTAATCGGTGTTGGACGCATAGGTCGTGAGGTTGTCCGCCGGGTACAGGGCTTTGACATGCTCACGTTATGCTACGATATCAAGCCCGATCAAGAACTCATTAATAAATATCAGGTAGAATACCTGGATCTTGATGAAGTGTTACGGAAGGCGGATTTCGTCTCTATCCACGTGCCTCTCCTGCCATCTACGAGAAAGCTCATCGGGAAGCGCGAACTGGGTTTGATGAAGCCAACCGCTTATCTTATCAACCTTGCGAGGGGCGGTATCGTGGACGAGGATGCTCTATATGACGCTTTACAGGGAGGGGTAATAGCCGGCGCAGCTATCGACGTGTTTGAAAAAGAGCCTCCAGTAAATTCCCCTTTGATTCAGTTGGATGACATAATCGTTACCCCTCACATCGGGGGTTACACTGTGGAGAGCGTGAAGCGAATGAGTACCCTCGCGGCTGAGAATGTCATATCAGTGTTGCGGGGCGAGGCCTGTAAATACGTGGTTAACCCGGAGGCCCAGAGGGCATGATTGGCCGCCCGGGGCGTCATCTTCAAAAATCGAGAGGTGGTCATTTTGGACCGGCCAGGACAGCTCGAGTTGATCAAAGAGACTGGTGTAGTGGCAATTGTGCGGGGCACGAATGCTGACACAATGTTGAGGGTTGCCGATGCCATCCATGCAGGGGGCGTGCGGGCCATAGAAGTGACCATGAACACCCCAGATGCTATCGACATGATCCGGATCCTCTCTACCGAGGTAAGCGATAGGATGCTCGTTGGGGTTGGTACTGTCCTTGATGCCCCAACTGCGAGGATGGCCATTCTCGCTGGCGCACAGTTTATTTTGGCGCCAAACCTGGATGAGGAAGTTATAAGAATCTGTCACATGTACGGGAGGCTCGTTATCCCCGGTGTGTTAACTCCTACGGAGGTTGTGAGGGCCTGGAGCCTGGGTGCTGACATTGTAAAAATATTCCCGGCTGGTTCCGTGGGGCCGCGCTATATCCGTGAGTTGCGAGGTCCGCTGGGGCACATTGATATGATGGCTGTCGGCGGCGTAACTGTAGAGAACGCTGGAGATTTTATTCGAGCGGGTGCCGTTGCGCTGGGTGTCGGCAGCGAACTTGTTGACCGAAGTGCAGTGGCGGAGGGGAGGTTCGATACACTAACTAGAAACGCTAAGGCTTTTATCGGTGCTGTTAAAGAAGCTAAAACGGGGTAGATAGGGTAGAGGCATCAGCTCGAGCTCTCAGCTATGAAAATAGGGAAAGAGAGAAACAGATACACCAAACATGTGACAGACTGGAGGTGAAGAAGGAGTAATTAGATAAAATTGCATAAAGAGTTGTTGAGATAATCATAGTACTGGAATCTAAAATATTTTGGGAGGAATGGGGCATGTTAGAGGTATTTCGGAAAAATGTTTACCAGATTATATTTCTACTAATTTGCCTTATTGTGGGGATGGCAGCAGCAACGCAAGGAGCTTCTAAACCGTATGCCGGTCAGACTGTTAAGATTATAACTTGGGAGACTGCGACCGCAACAGCTATACAAAAGCTAATACCTGAATTCGAGAAAGAAACTGGTATTAAGGTTATGTTCGAAATATACCCTGAGCCTGTGCTCCGCGAGAAGGTTATGCTTGATTTAGCCTCCCGGAGCGGCGCATATGATATCTTTTTACTCGATGGTTGGCTGACTGCCGAGTACGCGAAGGCGGGTTATGTAATTCCACTGGATGATCTTCTCAAGAACAATAAGAGTGAATGGTTCTGTGAGGACTTTGCTCCAAAGTACCTCGATGCCCTCCGGTACGATGGTAAGCTTTGGGGGCTTCCGTACTACGGCCATGTCGGTATCCTGATGTATAGAAAGGACCTATTTGAGAAACTTGGTCTGGGTGTTCCGGAGACTACTGATGAGCTCATGACGGCTGCAGCTAAACTGACGCAAAAACCGGATCGTTACGGCATTGCTTTCAGGGCGATTAAGGGTGAAGACAATACCATCATAACTACCTCCTGGACATGGGTCTTTGGTGGCCGCTGGCTCGACGAGAAAAACATGCCCGTAGTTGACAGCCCGGAGTTCATCAAGGGTGTAACATGGATCAAGGATATCCTTCAGAAGTATGGTCCGCCCGATGTATCGAGGTACAGCTGGGTGGAAGTCGAGAAAGCATTTACAACCGGCAGAGTCGGGATGATCTTTGATGCATCGGATTTCGTCGGCAGGATCGAGGATCCCAAGCGGTCTCAAATTGCGGGTAAGATCGGCTACGCCCTAGCCCCGGCCGGCCCCAATATCCCCAGAACGAAAAGGTATGCGTCTCATTTGTTCACCGCGGGCATGGGTATCAACGCGGACTCAAGGCACAAGGAAGCCGCGTGGCTTTTCCTTCAGTGGATGACAAGTTCGGAAGTGCAGCAGAGAACACTCCTGGAAGGCAACAATACCGGTGTAACCAGTCTGGCTGTTCTTAACAGCAATCAATTCCGAAAAGCTTACCAGGGGGTTGACGTGATACTCAAGGCATTGGAACTAGCTAATCCTGAGTACATGCCGCATATCACCGTATATTCCGAACTGTGCGACATTATCGGCACACACATTTCTGCAGTAGTAGCTGGTATGGAGGAACCAGCAGATGCGATGAAAAAGGCAAAGCTTGAGATGTACCGGGCACTTAGTCGAGCAGGTTTGATTAAGCGCTAAGCCTAGTTAAAGGCCGGGAGGAGCCCGAATGAGGGCTCCTCCATAAAGGATGAAGTATTGGATAAAACTGGGGGGAAATTCGTGCGTTTATTACCGCAGCTCGGGTATAGACAGAAAACATTGATAATGATGTTGAGTCCCGCGATCCTAGTTTTATTAGTCATAACTGTATTTCCCTTTTTCTACTTAGTAGGAGTGAGTTTTAGCGGGCTTGAACTAGCTAAGCCTTATCTGGGATCTCCATTTGTGGGATTTGCAAACTATATAGACTTACTAACTAATGAACGGTTTTGGAACTCTGTCAAGCTGACGGCAATATTCACTGCTTGTGCATTGACAATCGAGTTTCTCGCAGGTTTTGGGTTGGCGCTTATGTTGAAGGATAAGTTTCCCGGTAAGAACCTTGTTTTGCCGCTATTCCTTATTCCAATGGTCATACCTCCTGTTGTAGTTGGTCTGAGCTGGCGATTTCTGTTTGATGCTACCATCGGTTTTGTTAACTATATAATCGGATTCCTCGGAATATCTGGTAAGTCATGGCTAGCCGATCCGTCTCTAGCCCTCATTACTATCATCGTGGCCGATATCTGGCAATGGACACCTTTTATGATGCTGGTGCTCCTTGCTGGCTTCCAGTCGCTCCCCATCGAGCCTTTTGAAGCGAGTAAAGTGGACGGAGCGACCGGATTCCAGACCTTTAGATACATAACGTTGCCGCTCATGCAAGGAGCTATTATGGTAGCAATCTTAATACGTAGCATTGATATTTTTCGCGCCTTTGACGTGATATATATGATGACTGAGGGTGGACCAGGGACCGCTACGGAGACTATGAGCATTTATTCTTATCTTATGGGATTTAGCTATTTTAGGACTGGTGCGGCATCTGCCTTCGCGGTAATTATGCTGGCAATTACAATATTTGTCTGCCAAATCTTTCTTAAATTCATGAGGCGGGAGGAAGTAACCTAATGAAGTGGCCGAGGTTAGCTCTTACATATGTCGTAGTCATACTCTCTCTTGTGTTCTTCCTGTTCCCGGTTTACTGGGTTCTTTCAACGTCCCTGAAGACCGAGGTGCAAGCGTTTTCCATGCCGCCGGTCTGGTGGTTCAAGCCCACTTTAGAGAACTACAGGGCAGTCGTTACGGGCTCTTATCTTAGATCTTTCCTTAATAGTCTTATAGTGAGTGCTGGTAGCATCGCCATTTCGCTTCTTATAGGTACACCAGCCGCTTATGCTCTTTCTCGATTCGATTTCAAAAGAAAAAAGGACCTGGCTTTTTGGATTCTATCGACCCGGATGGCTCCGGCTGTGGGCGTTGCTTTGCCGATGTTTTTATTCATGAAATTCTTCAAGCTCATCGATACTCACTTTTCCCTCATCATACTTTACATCACATTTAACCTTTCCTTTGTTATTTGGATGATGCGTGGTTTTTTCGAAGAGATACCGAAAGAGCTTGATGAATCGGGATTGGTTGACGGGTGCTCACCTTTCAAAGCGTTCACCAGGATTGTGATGCCCCTGGCGGCACCAGGGCTAGTGGCTACTGCCATATTTTGCTTTATCTTTTCGTGGAATGAGTTTTTCTTTGCCCTCGTGATGACCCGCACGGCGACTAAAACAATCCCGGTAGCAATTGCAGGATATATTGGGATATACGGGATACGCTGGGGGGAAATGAGTGCTGCGGCGCTAATTGGTGCTTTACCCATCATAATCTTCGCATCACTGGTCCAGAAACATCTAGTGCGCGGGCTTACACTTGGGGCGGTCAAGTAGGTTCATTTGTCAATTTCATGAATCGACGTATTACCCCAGCCTAGCATCTGACGCTTATAGATGTATTTGTTTACATCTTCGGCGAAAGGCGGCTGCGATCAAATATTCAAAGCCAAACTTGTTGGAGTGGAACATATTGAGGTTGTCGAGGGACCAAAGCCGTTTCCTCGAGAATGTGAAGCCCTTGTATCCATCTCGTCCGAATAACTCTCATCGCTACTGAGCACAAATACGGGAATTAGGAGGAAGTGCAATGGTAAATCGTGTAAATGCTATGGTTACCAAGAAGCCGGGATTGATCGAGCTACAAGAGTTCCCTTATCCCAGAGTCGCCAGCGATGGCATAATTGTCAAAACAACAATGGTAGGAGTATGTGGGACTGATCCCCATATATACCGGGGCAAGATGGAATGTGATTTTCCAGTTATTCAAGGGCATGAATGCATTGGCGTTGTTGAGGAAATTGGAGAAAATGCACATGAAGCAATGGTAGTGGTCGGAGGCCCCTTAAGGAAAGGAGATCGTGTGACTTGGTTCCCTGGAATAAAGTGTGGAAGATGTTGGACGTGTATGTTCCTGCCTTCAAACAACCATTACCTTTGCGCTAATCCAAAGATGAAGTTTGGCCTTGGAACAACTTGCGAAAAACCTCCGCATCTCTTTGGTGGATTCTCAGAATACGTTTATCTCATTCCAGGGACTTGGGTGTACAAAATTCCGGATGAATTGACTGATGAGGAAGCGGTACTTATTGATATCCTGAATGTGCCGAGATTGGAAAAAGCACAAGCTCCAGCTGTGGCCGTAAATGAGGGATTTAATACGCTTGATACTGTAGCCATTCAAGGTGCGGGCCCGATTGGTATTGCTACGGCGATTCGCTCCAAGCTTCTTGGTGCTGGCAAGGTGATTATGCTTGGCGCACCTAGAACCCGTCTTGATCTCGCTAGGAGATTTGGAGTGGATCATATTATCGATATCAATGAAGTAAGAGATCCAAATGAACGGGTGAAAGCTGTACTAGAACTTACCAACGGTCTGGGCGCGGATGTGGTAGTCGAGGCGAGCGGTAATCCCTCGGCTATCAAGGAGGGATTGGAAATGGTTCGGGTAGGGGGCGTCTATTACGAACTTGGATGCACAACGGATACCGGAACCGTGGAAATAAATCCATTTAGACATTTATGTGCAAAAGACATCAACCTTTTCGGACAGTGGGGTACCCCTCCTCAAGAATATTATACGGCTATAAAGATACTGCAAAAGTATAAGCATACTTATCCTTTCGCCGAATTGGTTACCCAGTTTTTCCCGTTGAGGGATGTCATTAAAGCAATCGAATGTGTAGAGAATATGGATTGCCTGAAAGCAGTTATTGATTTTCGGTTACATTAGATATTCGCCTCATAAGGGGGACGTGGACGATGCGTAATAATAGCAACAGCCAAAAACTCGATAAGATTAAGGATCTAATGGAACGCGTTAACTATTTGGTGGAAAGCGATGAAAATAAGAGGCGATTGGAAAAGTGGGAATCCGTCGCAGGGCTGCCGAACATTTTTACCCGACACCTCCCCAAAAAGGGACTATCAACCGTTCCGTTTATTGCCGATTTAGATAGGGAGATGTGGGGGCAAGTGATGGGCATTGAGATAGAGAGGATTTACCAAGACCCTTACGCCTACGTAGAGTTTGAGCTCTCCAAAAAGATCTTTGCCTTCGAAAACTTCAAGGACGATAATCCGATAACGAAGTATATAACTATGTGGTTTGGAGTCGGTTTTGTTGAAAGCCTTTTGGGTATAGAACAAGAGCCTGCGAGAGCCGGGCACGAGCCGTGGGTGGGTAAGGGGATTCTTTTTAAGGAACGAGAGGACCTAAAACGATTTGAGCTGCCCGATTTTCAGCGGAGTGAGCCTGCCCTTCGAGTCAGAAGGGTATATTCACAGTTAAAAGAGATTGTGGGTGATGAATTCGAAGTTATCTTCCCCGAATGGGATTTTGGGCCATTCGGAACTGCATTGCATCTTAGAGGGACGGAGAATCTCTTGATAGACTTTTTGGAGGCGCCTGAGTTTGTGCACGATCTGATAAGGTTAATAATGGACGCCAAATTCAGCTGGTCTAAAGCGAGGGCAGAGTTCCTTGGTGTTTCGGTTCAGCCCCTGTATCTCGCTAATGATGATATCAATGTGCCCTTGATTTCCCCAGAAGCGTATAAAGAGTTTATCCTACCGTATGAGAAGGAAATCAGTGAGTTTCATGGTGGCATAGATTACTGGCATAGTTGTGGGCGTATAGATCCTGTTCTCCATTATATTAAGGAAATCCCAAAATTGAAGATGATCCATATCAGCCCCTGGACCGATCTTGAAAAGGCGATTGAGATCATCGGGACCGATCACATAATAGAGGTTGTATTGAACCCGATAGATGATGTAGAAAAAGCGACTCCCTCACAGATGGAAAGTAAGCTGAAAGAGATAAAACGTCTGTGTGAGGGTCTAAATTATACCATCCGGGCCGATGCATTTCAAATAGAGAGTTCTTTGGAAAACGATTTGAAACAGATAACTACGTGGATCGAAAAAGCTCGTGAAGTCTTGCAATAAAGAATATCTCTAATAACTACGATCCTTTAGGATTTTCGAGAGTATGCACGTTTATTCTTAAAAAGGAACTGGATCTATCTGTGACTAACAGAGAGCGAGTGCTTAGCCGATATTTCGCAGGTTCGACATTTCGAATTGGGACCCGGGATTTCATATACCTCATGGGCCGTTCAACTTGATACTTCCGTCGAGTTCGCTCGAAGATATCCTTCAGTGGATACTCCTCGCCATCCACCAGGTTCGTGACAACCGGGTAAACCCCGTCCCTATACTCGAGCTTGCGAAGCTCCTCCTGATCTACCCCATACTTGAGTTCCAACGCTGCTGTTCCATCGTTATGAACTTCCACCACTTTCGGATGGCCGTAGACTGACTTTCGGAACGCCTAATTCTTTGTCCACGGCCATCGCCAACTTGATCTGCTTTAGATCGCTCCTGTGGCCCGGGTTATATCCGAACTTGATACCTAAGTTTGCAGCCCGTCGATGCATTTCCCCTGCTAACAGGGCATTTTCTGTCGGAAGCCCATTTTGCAGTCAAACGCTCGCCGCTCATGCCAGTGAATATCCGCCACCGGGCTGCCGTTGTACAGTAACTAGTTACAAAAAAGGTGCGCAAACCCTTCTGCCATAAGGTCCTGTGACCATTGCACCTTGAAAAATGATTGTTACTACATCTCTTTCTTGGCAGGTTTCATAGCATAGAACCTGGGTGGGAGCTTTAGTTTCAGCTTTTCCAAGAGGCCCTTTACCTCCGCCTGGAGTGGATTTGTCTGCCAGACCTCGCCTGATGAAGCCCGGTGGATGC
>JABLXJ010000011.1 GCA_013178125.1 Bacillota bacterium
GCAAGAGCGGAGGGGAAACACCTGTACCCATTCCGAACACAGAAGTTAAGCCCTCCAGCGCCGATGGTACTGCACTGGCAACGGTGCGGGAGAGTAGGCCGCTGCCGGATGCTTTTTTATGTACATCACATCGAAGGAAAGGGGTTGCAGAGTTTATGATCCGGGAAGCGAAGGAGATGGCGAGGGAGATCCGCGAGAGGATGCGCGATGGGAAGGGTTCGGTGGAGATCACCCACATATTCAAGCAGGATGAGCTCAGGGGGAAGGCACGCCTGGTCGCCAGGGTCACCATACCGCCCGGCGCATCTATCGGTTTCCATGAGCATAATGAAGAAGAGGAGATATACTACATAATATCCGGCAAAGGCCTCGCTAATGATAACGGGACCACAAAGCTCGTCGGCCCGGGGGATGCTATCCTCACGGGCGGGGGCGCTGGTCATGCCATCGAGAATGCAGGGGACGAGCCCCTGGAGATGGTGGCTGTGATCCTCCTTTTCGCTTAGATTCGGCGTAGATATCTGCCTGTTTTCGAGGTCGAGCGAATATCGTCGGGTGGGGGCGACCAATTATCTACAAGCTCGAGCTGGTGAATATATATAAGCGGAAACTTATCGCTATTTCCGGCAGGTTAAATGAGGTGGAGGTCCTCCGCGATGTCTCCTTCGGGGTAAGGGGAGGGGAGGTTACGGCGCTCCTCGGCCCATCCGGATCCGGGAAGTCAACAGTTCTCAGAATCCTCAACCGCCTCGAGGATCCCTCTTCGGGTCAGGTCTTGCTTGATGGTGTGGACACGTGCTCACTGGATGTCCGCGCCCTGCGCCAGAGGGTGGGGATGGTCTTCCAGGTGCCGGCGCTCCTTGGCGGCACCGTTCGGGATAATATTCTCTATGGGCCCCGTATGAGACAGCGTCGCTGCGATGTGGCCATGTATCTCGACATGGTCGGCCTGGAGCGCGAGTTGCAGGACCGGCCCGCGACGGCCCTCTCCGTTGGCCAGCAGCAGCGAGTGGCCATTGCGCGGGCTCTCGCCAACGAGCCCGAGGTTCTCCTCCTCGACGAACCGACGTCCGCCCTGGACGGGAAGGCTGCGCACAATATTCTCGACCTCATTCTGAGGTTCAACTCATCTCTAGGGCTTACTGTGGTGATCGTTACGCATATACTCGAGCACGCCCGCGCGGTGGCTGACCATGTCGTGTTGCTCGTTGCTGGCAGAAAGATCGAGGACGGACCTGCGGCCAAATTTTTCCAGCCGCCTTCGATCGAGATCGGCCGGGGGTACCTCGAGGGGAATCTCGAGGTGAATGAGACGGGTTCCGAAAAAAGCTCCGAAAAGAACTCCGGAGAAAATCACGAAGCGCAGCCCGAAGGGGGTTTCAGGGGAAACTCGAAGGGAACGCGGATATAAAGGTGAGGTAAGGGTAAAGGCGGGGAAGGTAGTCAGGACGCAAGAGGCGACAGAATCGAGGCGACGGAATAGATAGCAGGTATGACAGACTCGAATTCGGTAAACTCCTATATCCACATAACATATCTCGACCTCCTCATTGCGCTAGCCCTCATTGCCATTGCAGCGGCGATCTCGCGATGGCAACGGCTCGGTATGGAACGGGACATGGCCGTCGGGACTGTGCGTGCATTCGTGCAGCTCCTCGCGGTCGGCCTCGTGCTCCAACAAATATTCAACGCTGCCCGCTGGTACTGGGTTATCCTCGCCCTGGCTGTGATGACCTCGGTGGCGGGGTGGAATGCGATGCAACGGCAGGCCGGGCCGCGCCGCGGGGTGTTCCCGCTGATGGCCGGGGCCATAGCCATCGGGAGCGCGCTTGCGCTGGCTATCGTCATCGGTGTCGTCCTGCGCGTCCGGCCATGGTACCAACCGCAATATGTGATCCCCATAGCCGGAATGGTTATAGGCAATGCGATGAATGGTGCGGCTCTGGTGGTTGGGAGGCTCCGTTCCGAGATACTGAACCGGCGTAATGAGGTGGAGGCTGCTCTCGCGCTCGGGGCCTCGGCCCGCGTGGCTTCTGAGTCTGCGCTGCGCGAGGCCTTGCGCGCGGCCATGGTACCAACCATCAACTCGCTCATGACGGTCGGCATAGTCCAGCTTCCCGGGATGATGACGGGGCAAATAATCTCCGGGGCCAGGCCCGCGGATGCGGTGCGCTACCAAATAGTCGTGCTGCTCATGATCGCGGCGGCTACCGCAATCACCGCAATGGCCGCCGGGTTTGGCGCGTTTTCGCTCTTCTTTACGCCGGCCCACCAGATATCGCCCTACATGGAACTCGGCCGGGACGGAGGTAGGTACAGGACAAAGTGTAGGGGATAAAATAAAATGGATGCTCCAAATGACGCGGAAAGGTGGACTTCCCGAGGGCTCTCGTAGCTTGGGGGAGTATGAGAAGGAGGGTGGCAACGTCCATGCGTATAGGGGTTATCGGGGATATTCACGGCAACTTCTTCGCCCTGGAGGCTATAACCACGGATGCCGCCTCTCAGGGGCTCGATGGCTGGATATCCGTGGGGGACCTGGCATTCAAGGGGCCGATGCCGGAGGAGGTTCTGGCGTCCCTCATGAGCCTCGGGCCGGTCGCGATGGTGATGGGCAACACCGACGAGTGGTTGGTTCGCGGTTTCCCCACATCGTTTAACCCGGGTCCCGATAAGCTGGCCAGGTTCAATAAATACAGGGAATGGGCGCTCGAGAGGCTTACACAGCGGGGGATTGGCTTGCTTTCGGGGCAAAAGGCATCGCATGAAATGCAGCTAGGGGGCCAGAAGGTGTTATTCGTTCACTCAACCCCGCGATCCATGGCAGACTGGATTCCATCTTCGTCCCCGGACCAGGATATGGCGCCGATGCTGGCTGGCCATGATGCCGGTGTCGTAGTCTGCGGTCATATCCATACCCCGTATCTCCGGCGGGTCGAGGGGCGGACCATAATCAACACGGGGAGTGCTGGTAACCCGTTTGACGGCGACCCGCGCGCATCATACCTCGTGCTGGAGTTCGGAGGCGAAGCCGATTCCGGTCCTGATGGCCCCGATGGTCCTGATGCCGGCCTCGGTTTCGCGGCGAGCATTCGACGGGTATCCTATGATGTCGATCGGACCGTGGTCGCCGCCAGGGAGCGGGGATTCCCATGGGTTGAAGAGTATGCCGAGGTATTGCGAAGGGGCCGGGGGTTTTAGTTAGTCGCCCCGTCAGGGGTTCAGCAGGGATAGAGATCGGTGCTCAGGTATTTCAGGCCGCAATCATTAATAGTCAGGGCTACGGATTTGCCTTTCTCTTGTGTCGTAAGCAGGGTCCGGGCCGCGGCAACGTTTGCGCCGGAAGAGAAGCCGGCAAAAATACCCTCTACTCTGGCCAGGTCTCGCGCGGCTTTGGTCGCTTCCTCGTCGGTCACCGTCACGTAGCCGTCCACGAGCTCCCGGTCGAGGAGGGTGAGGTCCCTGCAGTAACCGCCGCCCTGGATCTTGTGATTTGGGGACGTTACGGGTCCGCCGGACAGATAAGGCGCCGCGGCCGGTTCCACAATGTAGCAGCGGACACCAGGATTGTGCCTCTTCAGAGCCCGGGCACATCCAACGAACGTCCCTCCTGTCCCGACGAAGTCGACATAGGCGTCAACCGCTCCCCCCGATTGCGCCCAGATTTCCTCGCCGGTATGGTGTTCATGCGCGCGGATGTTGGCCTTGTTGCCAAACTGGTCGGCAAAGAAGGCATTCCTCTCCCGCGCGATCGCCTTTGCCTTCTCTTCGACGAGGGCGAGATCCTCCCCGGATACGTAGCCGGGCCGGGCACCTGGCGCTTGATCCACAAGGATGACCTCTCCGCCCAGGGCCTGTATCATGCGGGCCCTTTCAGGGGAATTCCCCTTTGACATGACTGCCACGAATGGGTAGCCCTTTACCGTGCAGACGATCGCGAGGCCGGTGCCGGTATTGCCGCTGGTAACCTCGACAACGGGCTGACCTGGCTTCAAGGTCCCGTTCCTTTCGGCCTCCTCGATGATTTGCAATGCGATCCTGTCCTTCTTGCTGAAGCCGGGGTTAAGGTATTCCAGTTTAGCCAGGATCCGACCCTGGATTTGCCACAGCCTGACCAACCGGGATAGTTCGATCATAGGGGTTTGACCTATGGCCTCATAGATTCCTGATAGTATTTTACTCGGCATTATGCAAAGGCTCCTTGGTTTCCTCAAACTTAGGATAGGCCCTAACCGGTGAAACTCACGCGCTGGATGCTTATATGTCACATATTCTAGGATTACCGCCCGATCAATGCTTAATACCTCGTCATTACCGAGCTTGGGTACACCAGCGCCTATGTTAGTTGAAGGGAAAATATCTTAGAATTCAGATGGTTATCTGCCCAGAAATGTAGAAAAAGTATAGGTTTTATGATATAATCGTTGCCGATTATGTATTTGTTTTGGGTTGGATGCCTCAGATGATCTACATGGAGGGAGAGCGGGGTCGCCATGCTTGCCGAAGAACGTCGCAGGGAAATATTAAATTTGCTGAATACTAAGGGTATTCTTAGAACGGCGGAATTATGCTCGATGTTCGATGTATCCAAGGAAACCATTCGTCGAGACCTCAGGGTGCTACAGGAAGAGGGCCATATTAAAAAGGTTTACGGGGGCGTAATTTACCCGGGAGGTCCTGAGAGAGTCGAGACGCCATTTATGTACAGGGAGAGGGAGAATAGGGAGGAGAAGAGGAAGATCGGGGTCGCCACGGCCCAATTAATAGGGGACAGGGAAACTATTATAATAGATACGGGTACTACGCTTAGGGAGGTTGCCCGGCATATTAGGGCGAGCTACTTAAATGTGTTCACAAACTCAATCCCCGTTGCCCTGGAGTTGCTGGAGAAACCTAATGTCGAGGTTTATCTTATAGGAGGCAAGCTCCGGGCAGGTGAATTGTCATTGTCCGGGCATATAGCGGAGGAAATTTTAATGGAATTTCATGTTGATAAAGCGATAGTGGGTGCGGGTGGTTTATCTATACGCGAGGGGCTGACCGACTACCATATAGAGGAGGCAAGCATAAGACGATTCATGATCAAAGCTTCCTCAAAGGTAATTGTTGCAACAGATCACACCAAACTTGGCAAAGTAGCCCTCGCCAATGTGGCACCGTTATCTAGTATTCATGTTTTGGTTACTGACAGCGGCATATCCCCTGAGGATAAAGCGAAATTTACGGAGGCGGGGATACAGGTCATAATCGCTGACTATGTTATAAACTCATGATTTATTTCGACCTGTGATGTAATAGATGGCAAGGGCATATCTCCCGGTAATTAGATTTTTGGAGGGGTTTACAAGGTGAAAAAGTATATTCTCTCGATCGATCATGGGACGACTGGCACAAGGGCTATATTGTTTGATCGATCTGGAGCAGCCATCGCGCGGGCGTACAGGGAATTATCTCAAATTTATCCGCAGCCTGGTTGGGTTGAGCACAATCCCGAAGAAATCTGGAATATCACTGCCTTTGTGATCAA
The DNA here is from genome assembly GCA_013178125.1 of Bacillota bacterium. Lineage (NCBI taxonomy): Bacteria > Bacillati > Bacillota > Bacillota bacterium. Next base: position 5,528 of record JABLXJ010000011.1, read on the forward strand.
GGAAGTATTGAAACAGGCTCAGGTTGGGCCCGCGGATATAGCGGCTATAGGTATCGCAAATCAAGGTGAGACAGTAGTCGTTTGGAACCGTTTCACTGGTAAGCCTATCTATAATGCAATCGTGTGGCAGTGCCGCAGAACGTCATCACTATGTAGCAAGTTGGTTGAAGAGGGGTATCAGGATAAGATACAGTCGAAAACGGGGCTTGTCATCGATCCATATTTTTCCGCGACCAAGGTTCAATGGATCCTCGATAACGTGCCCAATGCTAGGGTGCAGGCGGAGAACGGTGAATTGCTCTTGGGAACTACGGATACATGGCTTGTCTGGAAGTTAACCGCAGGCCGGGCCCACCTTACAGATTACTCTACTGCATCAAGAACTATGATGTTTAATATCCATTCGCTTGAATGGGATCAGGAGATATTGGACCTTTTATCGATACCTCGAGTGATGCTTCCTAAGGTCGTTTCGTCAAGCGGAGTATGTGCTAAGACAGATCCTTTTTTATTTGATGGACAGAGCATGATAATCGCCGGGTTGGCAGTAGATCAGCAAGCCGCTTTGTTTGGGCAGGGATGTTATGAACGTGGAATGCTCAAATGTACCTATGGCACGGGGAGCTTTATGCTAATGAATACAGGAGAGTCCCCCGTCAAATCCACCCATGGCCTTCTAAGCTCGATAGCATGGAATATAAACGGCAGGATAAATTATGTGCTTGACGGAGCAATCTATGTAGCCGGGGCTGCCGTCCAATGGCTCAGGGATGGACTCCGGATCATAGAGAATGCGTCTCAAACGGACGAGCTTGCCTCTAAGGTGCCAGATACCGGAGGAGTATATTTCGTGCCTGCCTTTGCCGGATTGGCCGCCCCATATTGGGATACCAATGCTCGTGGCACTATAGTTGGTCTCACCAGGGGTACTACCCGGGAACATCTCGTCAGGGCGACCCTTGAGTCTATTGCTTATAGAGTGCGGGACGTGGTTGCTGCGATGCAGGAGGATTCAGGTATCAAGATAGAGAAATTGAGAGTAGATGGAGGGGTAACGGCCAATAAATTTTTGATGCAGTTTCAAGCCGATATTTTGGGTATTCCTGTGGAATTACCGCCAATCGTCGAGACCACTGCTCTAGGGGTTGCTTACCTGGCCGGTCTGGCTGTCGGATATTGGGATGGCATAGATGAGATTAAATCCCGGTGGAGAGCAAGGGAGAGATTTGTTCCTAATATGGGCGAGGAACAGCGTAGTAAGCTATATGCAGAGTGGAAGAGGGCCTTGAACCGAGCGAAGGGGTGGGCGGTTGATATTTGAACCCCCATACCGCCTACATAATATGATTTTTGTTACATAATGTGATTTCGATCTCTCAGCAGCATTGCTGAGAGATTTTTTGTTGTTTCGTTTGGCAATCGTGCCCTCAATAATGCATATGTTGTATTGGGGCTTAAAATGTCTGGTGCATCCATGAGCAAAAAATATTGTAATGCGGCAGGAATTAAGAGCACAACGTCAAATATAATACAATAGATATGGGCATAAAGAATAAGTACATCCACACAAATTTAACATAATAATATCACAAAGCCAGGTTGTTGAGATAGTTTTATTTCTCGTCCTCTGGCTGTATTTCATGCTATGGGAGGTCATTAATAAAATGTACGGCAAAAAGTATCTTTTTAGCCCGGGTCCAGTCCTGGTATCCCAACGAGTCAAAAATTCTCTTCTGCATCCTGATATATGCCACAGAGGGCCCGATTTCATGGCGATGATGGATTCGATTCAGGAGAAGCTTATCCGCTTATTTAGGGCTGATAGCGAGTATGTAGGCCTGGTAGTAAGCGGATCGGGGACGGCCGCAAATGAGGCTGTTTTATCATCAATCCTAACCGAGGGGGAGAAGATCCTACTTATAACCAATGGCGAGTTTGGCGAGAGGTTGGACGAAATCGTAGAAAAACATAATATTCCCAAGACCATCTTGCGCTACAAGTGGGGCGGATATCCGAAGGTGGCTGATGTAGAGGAGGCATTAAAGGCCGATCCGGCGATTGGGCTCGTGGCGATGGTTTTCCACGAGACCAGCACCGGGATGATAAACCCTGTCCACGAGGTAGGAGAGGTTGTTGCACGTTACGGGCGCAACCTCATGATTGATGCTGTAAGCGCCATTGGCGGCGAAGATGTCAACGTCCTAAGAGACAACATAGATTTCTGTACAGGGGTTGCTAATAAAGCAGTCGGCGGGCTGCCCGGAACCTCGTTTATATGCGCCCGAAGGAGCGTACTGGAAAAGCGGAGGGCAGCGGCGAGACCCAGGACGGTCTACTTGGATATATATAAACATCTTGATTTCTTTGACCAGATGAGACAAACACCCAATACCCCGAATGTGTCCCTATTTTTTGCGCTCGATGCTGCCCTGGAGGAGATCCTTAGCGAAGGATTGGAAAACAGGTTCGCACGTTACAGAAGGTGTGCGGAGATTCTCCGTAGTGGAATCAAGGAACTTGGACTGAAGCTCCTGCTTTCGGACGAGCATACTTCTAACACTGTAACCTCGGCGTTTCTCCCGGAAGGTATTGAGATCGATGAGTTTTGCGAGTTAATGGAGAAGAAGGGTATAGTGATTTACCCCGGCAAGAGGCACCTGAAGGCGGAAAACATGTTCCAAGTGGCCAACATGGGGACTATCGATGAACGGCTGTGCAGGATGTTTCTCATCATCCTCAGGGAGACCCTGGAGGAGCTCGGCTACGAAATCAAGGAACCGGAGGAACAAGAACTTCGGTCAATAAAGGTTGCGGCTAGCTAATCCATCAATAATAATAGGGCCCTATTAGGCCTACTTCGGAGAGGTGGTAAATCATGCCCGATAGCATGATGCTCAATCATGACATGGAAGGTCTCATCGGAAGCCGAGAGCCTGATAACATCTCAGGCGAGCTCATAAGGCGGGCTGGCGCCAGGCTCGGGCTATCCCGGGAGGCTATAGGGGAGCTCATAAAGCCCCAGAACATATATGCCTTTCGCCTGCCCGTGTTGCTGTATGGCAGGGTGGTCAATATATGGGGCTGCGTTGTCCTACATAACAATGCAAGGGGTCCGTATAAGGGCGGGGTGAGGCTTGCCCCTGATGTTGATATATGGGAGACAACAGAGCTTGCAAGGCTCATGACTCTTAAGACCGCTGTCACCGATATAGAGTTCGGCGGGGGGAAGACCGGTATAAGGCTTGATATGAGTAGACTGTATAAGATATATGGCAGGACCCCTAGGGATCCCGAATTCGAGACGAACGTAAAGAGGAATGTACTCAGGGACTTCGGTCTTGAGTTCAAGGACATATTCACGAGGCACATCTACATCCCAGCACCGGACATGGGTACAGGGCCCCTTGAGATGACCCAGATATATAACGCAACCATGGATCCTGCATCTGTGACAGGTAAGCCCCAGGGCATCCAGGGATGGCTCCCTGGAAGAAAAGAGAGCACAGGGTACGGAGTAGCTGCTAGCACCCTGAAGGCTATAGACATCCTGGGTCTTGACCCAAAGAGCGTCAAGGTTGCGATCCAGGGGTTCGGGAATGTTGGCTCCCATACAGCCATGTTTCTTCATGAGAAGGGGATAAAGATAGTTGGAATCACGGATATAAACGGAGGAGTGTATAACAAGGATGGGCTTGATATAGAGAAGCTGCTAGAGTATGCAGAGAAGACAATGACAGTGGCGGGGTTCGATGGAGGGGTGCCGCTGACGAATGAGGAGCTATTCTCCCTTGATGTAGACATCCTGATACCCGCAGCGACGGGCCATGTAATAAACAAGGATACAGCGCCCATCATAAAGGCGAAGGCAGTAGTAGGGGCAGCCAACATGCCGGTGACCCCGGATGGGATGGAGATACTCGAGAGCAAGGGGATAATGTTCTTCCCGGATATCATAGCAAACGCAGGGGGCGTCATAGCATCGCAGCTGGAGTATTCAGGGTCTTTGAGCGCCCGGCAGAGGACGAAGGAGAGGGTGCTTGAGATAGTGGGAGAGAAGATAGAGGATGCATTTGAGCGCACGGTTGAGATAGCAAGACAAGAGAAGGTTAATCTCACAGAGGCGGCGATTCAGCTTGCTGTAATGAGAGTTCACGATGCTATGATGCAGAGGGGATGGGTAAGTACAACTACAATTGCATGAGGGGAGACGAGCAAAATGCGCTTAAGAGTTGGAGTTGTCGGGCTAGGGCGAAGCGGCATGGAGCTTCATTGCGATCCCTTGAGCAAGATGGAAGACCAATATGAACTTGTGGCCGTCTGTGATCAGAGCGAGAAGCGGCTTGAGATAGCAAGGCAGTCTTTTGGGGTAAAAACATTCACGAACTACGCTGACCTGCTCTCTGAGCCTGGTATTGATCTTGTAGTTATCTGCACTCCTCCAAATTATCATAGCTCCATGGCGATCCAGGCCATGGAGGCAGGTAAACACGTGGTCGTCGAGAAGCCTATGTGTCTTGGTGTCGACGAGGCGGATAAGATGATAAAATGCGCTAAGGATCGTGGGGTCATCCTCACAGTATTCCAGAACCGGCGCTGGGATCCTGATTTCGAGACTGTAAAGCAGGCTATCCAATCCGGGCTCATAGGGGATCTCTTTGTGATCGAAGCAAGGGTTATGTCGTATGGCGAGGAATGGACGAAATATGGGGTAGCCGAATTCAGGCCCTCATGGCGGCTTGAAAAGAAATATGGGGGAGGCCAGCTGCTTGACTGGGGTGCGCACCTCATAGACCATACCTTGCAGATCGTGCAGAGCCGCGTTATCGATGTATATTGCGACCTACAGTCCAGGTTATGGACGGAGGAGGTTGACGATCATTTCAAGTGCATGATTCGTTTTGAAAACGGCGTAATAGCCCATGTTGAATCGAGCAATAATGCAAGGCTGGTTCTTCCTCGATGGTATGCCATAGGAAGCAAGGGCACGCTATATGGGAACGGCGAGTGGGGGAGATGGGAAGATATCACCATAAGGACCAAGGTGGGCTATATGGATGTTACCTTGAAACCATCGCCGAAGATCGCGGCGACCTCAGGGGTCAAGGCGCTCGATGTGAATATATCGAATGCTTTGAGGTTCTACGGCAATATCCGCGAAGTTATCGAGGGGAAGGCCGAACTCGCGATAAAGCCCGAGGAAGCGAGACAGACGATAAGCGTCATAGAGGCGGCGAGGAAATCAAGCGAGATGAGTCAGGTGGTGAACCTAAAGTCTTAAGATAGGATTCAAGGGGTGATGGGAAAGATGTGGTTGAGCATGAAAACTAGAAAGCACCTAACATCTTACATTTTTTTGACGCCCTACGCCCTCCCCTATATCATTTTTTTACTTGTGCCGGTTATTTGGTCGTTTTATATAAGCCTATCGCAAGGGGGTATTCTTACAGGCACGACTTTTGTTGGTTTACAGAACTATAAGAAAATATGGGGTGACGCGTTATTCATTAAGTGCTTCAAAAATACGGTCTTTTACACCGTCATGGTTGTACCAATATGTATGGTTGTCTCTTTTTTGGTTGCCCTCCTTCTTAATAGTATTATGCGACTACAGAACTTTATTAAGCTATCTATATTCTTCCCTTTGCTGAGTCCAGTTGTTTCTCTAGCGATTATATGGAAGGTGTTGCTTTTACCCGGAAATGATGGTCCCATAAACTACCTTATAAGTAGGGTTGGGCTTCATCCCCAAAATTGGTTAGGCAGCCCTGCGACTGTTATCCCGACGCTTGTATGGTTTGAAATGTGGAGGGGTTATGGGTTTTGGGTGCTCATGATACTTGCCGGACTTCAGGCCCTCCCTAAAGATGTTTATGAATCGGCAAGGATTGATGGTGCCACTGGCTGGAGGGAACTCGTACATATAACACTTCCTCTGATGAAGCCTACTTTATTGTTTTTGTTGGTCATGGGAGTAATATGGAATTTCCAATTGTTTGATGCTGTATATATTATGACTTTCGGAGGGCCAGCCGATTCAAGTGCGACAGTGGTTTGGTATGTCTATCGCAATGCATTCCATTTCGAAAGGATAGGGTATGCCTCGACGATGGGCTTCGTGGTTCTTGTAGTATTATTAGTGGCATCCATATTTCAAATGAAGTTCTTGAGGTCGGGTTTTGAATACTGAAAGATGTGGTTGTCAGGGAGGTACCAGAATGCGTACTGACTTACTACTCGTAAAGGACAGCAAGAAATTGGCAAAAAAGAAAAAGCAATTAGGTAGAAGAACGATAATATATTGCATCCTGCTTATTATTGCCTTTATATCCTTGGGGCCTTTTGCATTTATGTTTCTTATTTCAATTCAGCATACCAGTTTTATATCGGGGAACCCGACCCGTTGGTTACCCCACACCCCAACTTTAGGTACGTATATCCATGTTTTTAAGAGCTCTAATTTCTTCCGTTGGTTGATAAATAGCTGTTTAGTTGGGGGTGGCGTTACGCTCTTGACCTTACTTATACATTCGATGAGTGGGTATGTCTTTGCAAAAAGACAATTCCCGGGGCGGGATATTATATTTCTAATTATTCTTTCCAGTATAATGGTACCCAGGGCCGTTACAATTCTACCTCAGTTTCTAATCGTTACAAGGTTTCACTGGCTCAATACTTATCTTGCTCTAATAATGCCTCCTCTTTCCCTACCTATAGGTGTTTTTATGATGAAGCAATTTATCTCAACATTACCCTCGGAGTTAGAGGAAGCGGCTAGGCTAGATGGGTGTAGTGACTTTGGGATCTTTGGGAGAGTAATTCTGCCGCTCTCGAAACCGGGTTTGGTTGTTCTGGGTATTTACACCTTTATGGAACAGTGGAGAGATTTTATTTGGCCTTTGATTGTGACAACGGTCGATGAAATGAAAACTTTACCTGTTGGATTATCCACATTTCATACTGAGTTTCAGACAGACTATGGGGTAATGATGGCCGGGGTTATGTTGAGTATTTTACCTATTTCTGTAGTTTTCCTGTTTGGACAGCGATATTTCGTTAAAGGGTTAACGTTGGGTGCCGTAAAGGGCTAGATACCTATACATTAGTGCGCCACTATAGAAAATAAAGATGGGATATCAAAATAGAGACCCATGTCATCAATGGATAAGAGTACGAGCTTTACCAGTACTACGAGCCTGAAAGGCGGAGGTAAAGTTATGGAGATAATTGACTGCCATTGCCATATAGGAGAGCATCTAGAATTTGGACAGACCCCGGAAGAACTTCTGAGAATTATGGACGAATATTCCATTGCACAAGCTGTAATCGGACCCATGGGACGTTCTTTGTTACTAAATATACGTCAGGCTAACGAAATAATTGCGCGGACTGTTGAACGATACCCTAATAGGTTTATAGGGTTCGGGACGGTAAATCCATGGTACGACAACGTCCTTGACGAATTAGATTATGCGATTAAGGCTTTGGGACTAAGAGGTATATTACTCGAGCCTGCTCTCCAGGGTTTTCCTGTCAACCATGCGATGGTTTACCCTCTTATGCAAAGGGTTGTCGAATTAGGGGTTCCTATTCATATCCAGGTAGGGTCTCCGGAATATTCTCTTTCAGGACAGATTTCCGATCTAGCGGACCATTTCCCCGATGCCAAGATAATTATTGGGAGCATGCGCTCAGATTTCTGGTTTGACGTTAGGTCGTCGGTAGAACGTGTCAATAACATCTGGCTTGAAACATCGTGTTGCGTGGTCGAGACAGAGCTAAAAGCTATTCTCAAGTCTATCGATTCTGAACGGGTTCTATTTGGTACAGATCTACCTTACTATTCTATCGCTGCGCTTATGGCGAGAGTAGAGTTGCTTGGCCTAGATGGTATCGACGCAGAGAATGTTTATTATCGAAATATCACTCGGCTGTTAGCATTAGAGGGGTGCTGACAAATGATTATCGACGCACATGCGCATCTAATGATGGATGCCAAGGGAGAATTTGCCTCCTCACGAAGCGATAACGGCACCGAAGTATTACTTAGAAATATGAATGAGTGTGGGATTGACAAATCCGTAATTTTTACCATAGATTTCAGGACTCCTTCGTATAAAACCAATAATAGGATTGCCGAGGTAGTGAGGGAAAATCCCCATCGCTTTATCGGTTTCGGTACTGTTCACCCATTTGACGGTGGAAGGGCGATCAAAGAAGTCGAACGTTGTGTGGCGGAGTTAGGGCTGAAAGGTCTTAAGTTCCATCCGTGGGTCCAGGCCTTTAGGGGGGATGATCCGTCCTTAGACCCTATTATTCATAAAGCTATACAGCTGGAGTTGCCGGTATTCTTTCATACAGGTACTCTCCCCTACACTCATCCTTTCCAGATCGCCGTATGGGCGGAGAAATATCCTAAACTTATTTTGATAATGGGACATATGGGCCTCGGAAGCTATTGGAGAGATGCCTTACACGCAGCAGAAAAGTTTCCTAACATATATCTTGAGACATGCGGTTTACCATATGGGAAGCCGGTGAAAATTGCCTTAGAACGAATAGGTGCTCATCGAATAGTATTCGGTTCAGATAATTCCCTTTTACACCCACGACCAGAGGTTGCCAAGATTCGATCGTTAGAGATTTCAGAGAAAGATAAGATATCAATTATGGGTGGCAATATGAAAAGGCTTTTGTGTCTATAGGGTTGGAGAAAGAAATATAGGAGTAGCATTTTGTCTTATGAATTCACATAGGGTATGGGATACCAGCATAGTCCTAGGGTTAAGGGGGGATGCACCTAGATAGAACATAGAGAGAATATGATATCGGAAGATAAGATTAGAAACCTACAAGTAGAGGATTGGGATCTTTAGGCTGATTTGAATCAAGTATTATTATAGTTAGGAGGAGACTGTAGATGAAGGGTATAAGTCGTTTGCTGAGGCATAGAACCAGTTTGTTGTTTTTCGTTTTGGTGGTTTTGTTTCTTGGATTATCGCTCCCAGTTGGGGCTAAGAAAATAACTATTACTTTTTGGAAGGCGGCTCATGGAGCAGATGTAGAACTCTACACTCCCATTATTGAGAAGTTTCAAAGCCAGAATCCAGATATTGAAATAAAGTTTCTTTCCCATCCGTGGGAGGGTTGGGACGAGAGATATGGTTCGGCGTTTGCTGCGGGAACCCCCCCAGATATTTCCTATATGCCGGATGAGTTTTACCCTAAATTTGCTGAAGCGGGCCTATTGGCCAAGTTAGACGAGGTGTTCCCCGATGCCATGAAGAAAATGGCCAAAGACTACCCACCCAACTTCTGGGCTAAGGGTGCTTATGGGGGACATCAATATGGTGTACCATATCTGTTTGTAGCAGTCGCGCTTTTCTATAATAAAGACATTTTCAAGACAGCCGGAATTAAGGAGCCTCCATCCGATATGCAAGCTGCTAAAGGATGGACATGGGGAGAATTTGCTGAGGTCGCGCAGAAACTGACCGCGAGGGAGAAAGACCGTTGGGGTTATAGTTGGAGTGCCGCCTATCGCGATCCTAACTACCTCTATCCATATTTCTGGCAAGCAGGTATGGATATCTTAGACTTAAATAACAACAGGGCTGGCTTTGGTGGTGAAGGGGGTGTAAAGGCGGTACAATTCCTAGTGGATCTTGTACACAAATATAGGGTTGTACCCGCAGACGGAATGCATCCGAATTTTCAGCAAGTATTTTACGAAGGGCGAGCTGCAATGGCTCCCGTTGAGTCCTTTTCTGTCCCGATCGTGAGGCGCCAATATCCGAAACTTAATGTAGGCGCTGCACTAAATCCCCAGGGCCCCGGAATTCAGTTCTTCGAAGGGCGTGGGACCTTTGGCAACCTCGGTTTCATGGTTGTTTCGAAGTCTGCCATAAGTTCTTCGACCAAGAAAGAAGCTGTATTAAAGTTTCTAGAATTCCTATGCAATAAAGAAAACGCTCAGACATATGTAGGTGGAGTTTCGCTTTTTGGTGCTAGGAAAGATTTTGTTATGGAGCCTGACCCCCTTTATTCAGTATTTCAGAAAACCATCCCATTCCTGGTTGGCTATCCACTTCATCCGAAGCTCAGGCAAGTTCACCCGATTGTCATATCGGAGGTCCAGTCAGCAATCCTTAAACAAAAGTCACCTAAGCAAGCCGTTGATGATGCTGTAAGACGCGTTAATGAACTCCTAAAGTAGAGTGACATGAGTGAACTAAGTCTGGGTACTGGGTATATGGTAGAAATGTGAAGACGTGAAAAGTAAGGTAGAAGCGAGGCCGGCATATGATCTTGGTATTTGGTCGCAATTGCTGGCCTCGCTAAAAGAGGGTAATTCCCCTTACCATGGAAGTAACTTGTGGGATTTGCTAGCCTATCCCCTTATGAGGCCTATAAATTGTCATTGGTTTGTTCCCGAGTTTAAGGACTAAAGGCTTATATTTGTTGTAGCGCTAGGGCTTATAGTCTTTTCAATTCTCGGACCTCTTGAATTGCGCCAGTACAAAAGTCAATTAATGAGGGGATAAGTGCGTGGTAACTATAAAACAGACCCGAGTTAGTTAGTCTTGAAAGAATCTACAGGATGATTTTGATTTTTCACGTACATCATGCTGCCGTGTTCGCTTTCTGGAGGGGCTCAAGACAGATGTATAAACAGAATGGGGGTAAGAAGATTATGGAGAGGCGATTAGAGTATATGAGACCAAGTCAGATCCTGGCTGAGAAGGAGCGGTGTTCGGTTATATATGTACCTGTTGCCCCACTTGAGTGGCATGGCCCCCATCTACCTCTAGGAACCGACCCCCTCCGTGCCCGGGAAGTTGCTCTTAGGGCTGCGGCGATAACAGGGGGGGTGGTTATGCCTACTTTGTTTTGGGGTACTGAAAGGGAAAGAAGCCCTGAACTTCTGAAGAGTATAGGTTTTAAGGGAGACGAGTGGATTATAGGGATGGACTTTCCTAATAATGCTATGAAGAGCCTATACGCCAAGGAGGAATTCTTTAGCATAGTCGTGAGGGAAACGCTTAATCTCCTTGTCAAGCAAGGTTACAGAGTAATAGCTATTGTAAATGGGCATGGTGCAGAGAATCATATGGCTGTTTTGAAGAGGCTAGCTGCAGAATTCACTGCAGAGAGCCCAGCCACGGTTATATATAGCTTTGTTGCTGTGGAGGATGGCAATGTCCAGCTGAACTTTGGACATGCTGACAGAGAAGAGACATCCGTAATGATGGCATTATGTCCTGAGAATGTTGACTTAGGCACTCTCCCGCCCAAGGGCCAACCTCTTTACAATTTGGATTGGGCTATTGTAGATGACCAGACCTTCCGTCTTAACCCTAGCCCAGATTTTACCGTTAGGGATGACCCTCGTAACGCGTCTCCCCAGGAAGGGGAAGAGAATATCAGGGCAGGGGCTAATCATGTAGCCCTAAAGGTTAAAGAGGCCCTGGAAAAGCTGTAAGTGCGGTAGTGTTCGCCGATCATTCCAGGGGATCAAGTGGTCAAAGCTAGCCTTTAATGGTGGAGGAGCTTCAAATTCAAGAAGGGAGATGGGAATAGATGGTGGAGGCAAAGGTTACGCAAAAAGATGCTGTAACCGGAGGAGTATATAGATTCTCCGCAGGCCCATGGAACATCCACGAGGGGGCGGATCCCTTTGGCCCTGCGGTTAGAGAGCCCTTCACATTTGAGGAGAAGATAAGGTTCTTAAAGGATTTAGGCTTCGATGGCGTCCAGTTTCATGATGATGACGCGGTTCCCGGGCTTGCTAGCATGTCCACCTCTGAAATACTGGCGCGCGCCCGGCAGGTTAAAAAGCTATTAGATGATGCCGGTCTTGTAGCGGAGTTCGTGGCCCCAAGGCTTTGGGAGGCGAGGGAGTTCGTAGATGGGGCTTATACTGCGAATGATCCTAAGGTGAGGGAGCTAGCCATGAATCGTTCTCTTACGGCAGTAGATATAGCCCGGGAGCTCGGGACGAGAAATATCGTTCTCTGGCTTGCAAGGGAAGGTACCTATATCAGGGAAGCTAAGTCGTCCAGGAGATCAGTGAAGTACATCCTTGATGCGATAAACAGGATGCTTGAGCATGATAAGGAAATCCGGATTCTCATTGAACCTAAGCCAAATGAGCCTATGGATCACGCGTATATTCCCACTATAGGTCATGCCCTGGCCCTTGCATACATGAGTGCCGACCCAGCTAGGGTCGGGGGTCTAATTGAGAGCGCTCATACTATCCTCGCGGGTCTTGACCCTTCCGATGAGATGGGGTATGCCCTGGCTCATGGTAAGCTTTGGAGCGTCCACCTAAACGGGCAGAACGGGTTGAAGTACGACCAGGATAAGTCCTTTGGCAGCGATAACCTGAGGGTAGCGTTTAACCAGGTCCGTGTCTTGGATGAGAATGGGTACGGCAGAAACGGTGAGTTTGTGGGCCTTGACGTGAAAGTGATGAGGACTCAACCCAGGGACATGTCTACCAAGCACCTTGCCAACAGCATAAGACTTTTCAAATATCTCCTTGAGAAAGTCAGAACTCTAGATCGAGACCTTGAACAGCGATTAATAGCTACCAGGGATTACGAGGAACTAGATCTCTACATGAATGAACACCTCCTAGGGGTGCGCTAAACTCTAGGTTGTCAATTGGTCTACTGGGTAATATCGCGTGTGGATATTCATTCTAAGAATCGGGGGAGCATTAGAGGCTACTGCCCACTATTTTAAGCGCCGCTAGACATGGAAAGTGAAGGAGGGTATAGTGACTCGGTCATTCTGGGCTACTGAGAACACCATATGTAGCTTCGAATAGAAGCATCGCGGACCAACAAAATTGCTTGGTGAAAAAGGGTTGTAGATGTGAATAATAGGGGGATTTTGGGGATGGCACGTCCTAAGATTGGTCTCGCGACGATAGTGAATCCGTTTGAAGTCGGCGCTGAGAGAGCTAGTGATATCCAGGCTGAAGGTTCAATGCGGATAAGTAAGCTTCCTGCTGACCTGGTTGTGGCTTCCGCCATCGTAGAGGATGAGAATAGTGCGTGGCAGGTTGCTGAAGAGTTAAGATGTTCCGATATCGACGTTCTATGCGTTCTGGTCGGGACCTGGAGCGAGGATCACCTAGTCCTCGAGATTCTTGAGCGGCTCAGGGTGCCTCTTGTAACCTGGGCAATGCCGGGGATTCATACCGGGTCATTGTCCGGCTCTCAGCAAATCTGCTCGGTCTTAAATGAACTTGGATTCCCATATAAGTTTATCTACGGCAAGCTTTCGGATTCCCATGCGTATAATTCTCTAATGGTGTACGCCAGGGCCGTCGCGCTGAGGAATCGATTGCGTCTAGCTCGTTTTGGGCTTATTGGGACGCATGTGAAGGGAATGACCGAGGTTACATTCGATGAAATTGAGCTAAAAGCGCTTTTCGGATGCTCGGTGGTTTCAGCGAATGTTCAGGACCTTGAGCAATGGACACAGGAGATATCTATGGATGATGCGACCTCCATATGGGAGGGAGTTAAGGGTCGGGTTGGAAGTGTGAACGTGGATGATGAGGAAGGGTTGGCATCTTGCAGAGTATACCTTGGTCTCAAGAAGTTTGCTGAAAAGGAGCACCTGGCCGGGTTGGCCATCCAATGCTACCCGACCCTTATGGGCAAGGTTTGCCTGGCTTATTCTCTCCTCAGTGAGGAGGGAATCGTAGCTGGATGTGAAGGTGATATGAATTCGACTGTGGCCATGTATATGTTACATATGCTGACAGGTCAGCCTGTGCATAACACGGATCTACTAGCTGTAGATGAAAAGGAGCATACTATGGTCCTGTCACACTGCGGGTCAGGCGGATTCTCTTTAGCTTATCGACCTGATGACATCACACTCGGCCCTGTTAGATTGGCCGAAAGTGGCCTATGTGTCCTATTCCCTGCGAAGCCCGGGCCTGTTACCATGGTAAATCTCATCGGCCGCCGGGGGACATACCGGATGTGTACACTTTGTAGTCAGGCGCTTCCTACCCACATGGTGTTTCCGGGTAACCCTATTAAGGTACGAAGCCCTATGAATATAGGAGATCTCCTTGATAAAATAGCGAGTTATGGTTTCGGTCACCACTGGATGATTGGATATGGTCATGTGGGAAATGAGCTGAAGGAACTGAGTAGGCTTCTGAAGATCACATACATCAGTTATTGATGTCGACCGCATAGTTCTACCGAGTTTGGTCTCGGCTGGTCTTTTTATAGTGACAGGAGAGGAGAAGTGGGAGCCACTCCTTCCTGTTTCAAAATGGGTGCTTAGTAGGGGTTCATGTATGGAAATTGCATCAATTAGTTGCTTGCTCTTGCTTTACAAGGTTTATCAGGAGAGTAGTGAAGAATAAGATCAATTCTGGTTGGACGGAGGATGATTTTATGCGTGTACTAGCTGTGGGTGCTCATCCGGATGACCTAGAGCTTTTCTGTGGGGGGACCCTCGCCAAATATGCACAACGGGGTGACGAAGTGTTCATGGCTATTGCCACCAATGGCGAAGCGGGTTCCGCGGTTCACGGGAAACAAGAGATTGCCAATATACGATATAGGGAAGCCAAAGAAAGCGCGGCGGTAATTGGTGCAACCCTTATCTGGATGGGATATCCGGATGAATTTCTCTTCAGTAATGAGGAGACTAGATTAAGGTTTATAGATTTGATCCGCGAAGTCAAACCGGATGTAATTTTTGGGCACTACCCCGAAGATCTATATAATCCTGATCATTCGACTGCTGGCCAAATTCTTAACGATGTAGCTATTATGGTCACCGTTCCTAACATAAAGACAGGGCATCCACCCTGTGATAAGATTGTTCCGATGTATTTCACTGAGTCTCATTGCGGGGTAAATTTCCTTCCTGACGAGTACGTTGATATTTCATCTACCATCGAGATCAAGAAGACCATGATGAGCAAGCACCAAAGCCAAGTTGCTTGGCTAGAGAATCAATATGATATGACTCCTCTCGATTTTATCGAGATTACCGGGCGATATCGCGGCCTGCAAGCTGGCGTTAAATATGCCGAAGTATTCAAGCGTGTCCGTGCATGGCCACGTGAATTCCCTGGTAGTCTACTTCCGCATGATTAACTTGGTTATAGATTGTGGGTGGGTTAGGACATTGAAGGAGAATTTTTAAAGGAGGCGAACCGAAGCGTGTGAATGTTCTAGAAAAGATTATTGTAGCCCATAAGATGTGAACTATCTCTATTATTTCTCATGTATAAATCTAGAGGCGGAGTAACTAACTGCTAGAGGGCAGGAAGAAAAAAGGCCGGAAACAGCTATGGTCTTTTTTAATGATGGGGTGAGGGGGCCATGAGTGTAAGGGTTGATTTTAAGCGAAGTCACTGGGGATTTCAAGTATTAATGGTTGAGAATGAAATATTCCGGGTGACGATTTTCCTAGAGGTTGGAGGGAAAATTTGGGATTTATATTATAAACCTGCAGGTTGTAATTTCCTCTGGCATAACCCTCGTGTGGAGCTACGGAGGGTGACATCTAGCGCGAATTTTGATGATGTTTGGCCCGGAGGGTGGGATGAAGTCTTCCCTAATGATTCACCTGATAGGTCTCAGGGAGAGGATTATCCAGATCATGGTGAACTATAAGTCAAGGTGTATCCCGGTGGGAATATCGAGGTCGATCTCCGGGGGTAAAATTATTATAGCTTGAGCCATATCTTATAGAAGGAGAAGTCACGCTAATAGCGAATTATTGTGATTAGGAATGTTCCAGGAACGTTTCCATGAGGTAGGACCCGATGCTATAAAAGTAATATAGGCAAAGAGAATCTGAGATAAGGAGAATCATAGCAGCGTGGGCGATAGAAACATTACGATCAAAGACGTAGCCAGGATGGCAAAAGTAAGCAAATCTACAGTATCCAGGGTTGTAAATAACCAGGGTGGGGTCAAGTCTGAGACCGAAAAAGCAGTTTGGGAGGCCGTGAGGCGACTTGGATATAAACCGAACATAGCTGCCCAGCGTCTGGTGCGCGGGGAAAATGGACCTGGCCCCACGCAGGAACCTAATAGTGTGGCCTTGTTGCTTAGTAGCGATGCGCATTTCTATGGGGTTCATTTCTTTAGTGAGCTAATCAACGCAACTACGAACATTTTATCGGAGAAAGGTTTACATTTCTACATCCTCAAAATTAATAGAGAGCAGGACCCTGAGCTTATAATCCGCAGACTAACTGAGGTAAACACTCTTGGTGTACTGAAGATGAGTCTCGCCGCCCCTGAGAGAGAGTTTGTAGAAGGAGTTCTCGCCAGGGAGTTCCCAGTTGTAGTCGTGGATCACCTCGCATCGGAGCTTGAGGTCAATTGCGTCTGCCCAGATTATTATCATGGAGCATATGAGATGACCCGGTACCTCATAGGGCTTGGGCATCAGCGGATAGGGGTAATAGCGGGGCCAAAAGGGGAAATCGAGGGTTCTTTTGGGGCAAACGCCCTAAGGGGTTACCAGAGGGCGCTCGAGGATGCAGGTCTAGACTTTGACGAGGGGATCATAGTGCACGGGGATTACCGCGCCGTAGGTGGCCATGACGCTATGATGAAGCTCATTCAAATGGATGAAAGACCTACAGCAGTCTTCGTATTGGGCGATGAGGTCGCTGTGGGTGCCATCCAAGCCGTAGCAAAGAGCGGTCTCAGCATCCCGGACGATATATCCATAGCTGGCTTCGATGACCTCGAGATATCCGAGGATTTGCATCCTGCGCTTACTACAGTCCACGTACCCAAGAAAGAGCTCGGCAATATAGCTGTGAATCGATTGATCGCCATTTCCCGCGGCGACGACGATCTTCCCCTTAAAATAATCCTCCCGACTCGGGTTGTTGTCCGGGATTCTTGCCGGGCTCTTGACCAACGCGGGAGGGGCTCCAGTGAAAGGGAATCTGTCTCGGCCATGGCGTAAATGATCACCTTACTAGAGGTGATCAGAAGCGCTTCTCAAAACTTAACAAACTCTTATACTGGAATTATATAACAATAAAATATAACAATAAAACTTGGAGGGATTCCAAATGTCAAAGAATGATGTCACAACGGTAAAAGGTGCACCAATCCATGGGCAAGATGTCTTCCCTGGAGGAGAAAATATAGGGGAGGAAGAGAAGCGCGCGGTAGTCGAGGTCATTGAGAGTAAATCCTTGTTCCGCTATTACGGACTGAACCTTCTCAACAAGGTAAAAGAGTTTGAGCAAGAGTTCGCCAAGACCATGGGAGTAAAATACGCGCTCGGCGTAAGTTCAGGCACCGGTGCCCTCTATGTGGCCATGAACGCCCTCGGGATAGGGCCTGGCGATGAAGTCATCGTTCCGGGCTATACGTTCATAGCGTCTATGGAGGTCATACCGGCGGTTAAGGCGATCCCGGTTATTTGCGACATAAATGAATCCCTAAATCTGGATCCCGAGGAGTTCGAGCGACGAATAACCCCGAGAACCAAGGCTGTAGTCGTTGTTCACATGCGCGGAATACCGGCCGACATGGATCCCATTCTTGAGATCGCAAGACGACACAACATTAAAGTTCTCGAAGATTGTGCCCAGGCTACGGGAGCAAGCTATAAAGGCAAGCGGGTTGGCTCAATGGGGGATATAGCAGCCTTTAGCCTCCAGTACCACAAGATCATCACCTCGGGCGAGGGCGGGGTCGTAGCTACTAACGACTTTGATCTCTACAAGCGCGCTATCCGCTTCCATGACCACGGATACATGCGATTTGAGGAATATGGCAGCGAAGAGCAGGTCAATGAACCCCTCTATCTCGGCTTGAATTTTAGGATGAGCGAGCTCGTAGGCGCGCTCGCCCTGGCTCAACTACGCAAGCTCGATTCCATACTTACTGCCCTCCGTAGAAATAAAGCTAAGATTATGGATGGTATCCGAGATATCAGGGGTATAACCTTCCGCAAGATCCCGGATCCATCCGGAGAGGCTGGATCGACGATAGTGTTCTTTACCGATTCGGCAGAGAAGACGGCTCGATTTGCCGAGATGCTAAACGCCAAGAAGGTGGCTGCTTTCATTCCTTACTACAGCGGCCCACATGTTTATGCACACTGGAGACAGCTCCTAGAAAAAGCTGTCATCCATAACACCGTCAAGTGCCCGTTCGAAGGGTGTCCTCACAACAAGAGCGATGTGAAATATGAGGTCGGGATGCTGCCGAAAACGGACGACATCCTCAAGCGGGCGATCCATATCGACGTATCTCCATTCTTAACGGACGAGGCAGCAGACCAGATCATATCCGCGATACGGAGCACAGCAGAGGCTGTCCTTTAATCAACTTTAATTAACTCTGCCTCGATATCCTAATTGATAATACTCTAAATAACAAATAACGCATATCCCAAATGGGGGGTCATAGCGGTGAAACTTTCGGCATGTATAGAGATGCTTTATACAGAGTTCCCTTTTGAGGAGAGGATCGTAAGGGCAGCTGAAGATGGGTTTGAGGCTATCGAGTTCTGGGATTGGGAAAACAAGAACCTCGGGATGGTAACCGAAAGGGCGATGGCCGCTGGGGTTGAGATCGCCTGTTTTCAAGGGAATCGCGTAGGCTACCTGACATACCCATCCGCGAGGGAGCGAACCATAGCAGATGTGAGAAAATCGATTGCCAAGGCAAAGGAGAGCGGGGTGAGGAGGTTGATACTCCTCACGGACGAGCTTGGCGAAGACCGGTGCGTGAGGCCTTTCGGGCCCTCGCGCCCGGAGGATGAGCGATGGGAGAGCAAGTGGGAGAGCGTGCTCGAGGGTGCCAGGATCCTCGCGAAAATAGCAGAAGATGAGGGCGTGATACTCCTCCTGGAGGCCTTGAATACAAAGGTGGATCATAAAGGCTACTTCCTCGATCACTCCGGGCCTGGTTTCCAGATCATCAAGGAGGTCGGGAGTCCCAATCTCCGCTTGTTATTTGATATATATCATATGCAGGTAATGGAGGGTAATCTAATATCAACTATCCGAGAGAATATTGAGCTCATAGGGCATATTCACGTCGCTGACGTCCCGGGTCGGCATGAACCTGGCACTGGTGAGATCAACTACAAGAATGTATTCTCAGCCATAGAGGAGTCGGGATATGCCGGTTTCGTTGGCATGGAGTTTCAGCCAGCATCCGGCACCCACATAGCTATTACTTCGCTAAAGAAACTATTGTGAAATATATAGGCTGCCGTAAGGAGGGCATCATATGCCAATAAGAGCGTTGAAGGGTGGACAGTTCAAGCCTCTATCCGACGGTGATATTCGCAGCATTCACTGGGCCGTTCTTGAAGTCCTTGAGGAAGTAGGGGTACGCGTGGAGTACCGACCTGCGCTCGAACTCTTCCGAGACCACGGATGTAACGTGGATTTTGAGGGGCGAATCGTCAAAATCCCCGAGCACATCCTGAGGAGGGCTCTTAGCACGGCGCCAAGTCGCTTCACTTTGTGCGGCAAGACCCCTGAATATGATGTTAGGGTGGATACAGATAGTGTCTATACGATAGGCGGTTCATCAGCTTTATACGTGCTCGATCTTGACGGTAGGCGCCGGGAGGCCACGCTTCAGGATCTGGCCGATCTGACGCGCCTTCAGGATGCGCTGGAGAATCTGCATATAATACATGCTATCGTTGATCCGCAAAATATCCAAAGGGAGGCCTTTGATAGAATACTCTTCTCTACTGTTGTACGGAATACCTATCGAAATTACTACTCTCAAGGGCAAGGAGGACAATCGGTCCGTGACCAGGTGGAACTCGCGTCTATAATCGTCGGTGGCACAGAGGAGGTTCGCAGGCGCCCGATTTTCACTATGGTCACGTGCCTTATAAGTCCACTCGTTCAATCTCGCGAGCGGGTTGAAGAGATAATGGAGGCTGCCAAGTACGGGGTTCCCCTTTATATAGAGGTAGATGCCCAGCAGGGAAGCACCACGCCTGTGACCATTGCGGGGACTCTGGTGGAAGAATGCGCAAATGTGCTGTGCGGGATCACTCTGGCCCAGCTTGTGAACCCGGGGACGCCATGCATTTTTGCTATCGCATCTGGCCTCATGGAGATGCAATCGGGAGGATACTGCGGGGCTGCGCCGGAGGTAGCCCTGCTGCATGCGGCTACGGCGCAAATGGCGCACTTCTATAACCTTCCCTTCCAGGGTGGCACGGGGATCGATGCTAAGCTTCCCGATGCCCAAGCTGGCTACGAGCGAGCTCTGCAGGTGTTGACGTGCGCTCTCGGCGGGGTGAATTTCATCCATCTATCGGTGGGGATGATGGACCAGATGCTCCTTGCGAGCTATGAACAATGCGTAATAGATGATGAAATATTGGGGGCGGCGTTCAGGATCGTGCGGGGTATTGAGGTAAACAGCGAGACCATAGGCCTGGATGTCTTAAAACGCGTCGGCCCGGGCGGGCACTTCCTGGACCAGGAACATACAGTCAGGCACTTGCGACGGGAGGTCTGGATACCGCGGCTGACTAATCGTAACAGGTGGGAGATATGGGAGCAGCAGGGGGCGCGGGATATGCGTTCGGCTGCCAACGAGCGGGCCCGGCAGATCTTGCGTGATCACCATCCAAAACCCCTTACCCCGGAGCAGGAGAGGGAGCTTGACCGGTGTCTTGAGGCTCAGATCAGGCGTCTCGTACAGCGCGCAGGGTGAGAATTGCTTTGAGTGAGAGAGTAGTTTGATAAGAAAGCTTTGGTTGACCGGAACGCTATTAGATTACGAGGTAGACAAGCCTGGAAGGGGGGATGGGATTTACGTGACTGGAGACTAATGCAATGCTAATGCCAACTATTGGTGCTAACTGATGTCGTATCCATAACGGGTCATTTGAATGGCATGTCATTTGAAGGGAGGGTTTGGAATATGGTGTGCCAGAGGTTTAGAATATCGGTGAGGGCGTTTGTCGTTGTTGTGGTCGTTACGTTATCGCTTGTAGCATGGGCTGCTCAGGGTATACTTGGCGCCTCGAAGATTACCATAAGCTTTCACAGCTGGATGGCCGCTGAAAAAACCTCCGGCGGCGTGGGGGTGCTGGAGTATGCGGAGAAGCTCTATGAAAAAGAGCATCCCAACATAGATATCAACACGGTTCCCCTACCCTATGAGGAAACGCTCAACCAGTTTACAGTTATGTCCGCAGCTGGAAATGCACCAGATATTACCTTGATTGATGTTGCCTGGCTTGCTCAGATCGCCGCTATGGGAAATGTAGAGACTCTCGATGAATACCTACCGAAGTCCATGGTAGATGACATGTTCCCTTCCACCCTGGCAGAGGGGCGTATCCGGGGAAAGCTCTATGCTCTTCCATGGAACCAGAACCCTAATTGCATGGTATACAATAAGACCCTGATGAAAAAGGCTGGTCTCGATCCCGAAACCGCACCGCGTACGATGGATGAGCTAGATAAAGCTATCGCTGCGATCGGCAACCTGGGACCAGATATTCAAGGTATTGCCCTTAACGGGACATTGGATGCATTCTCGGCGGATTACCTCCACCCGTGGTTGTGGAACTTTGGAGGGGAAGTGCTTGATACCAAGGGCAACGTAATTATCAACCAGGAGGGTGGGGTTAAGACCTTTAAGTGGTTGAAGAATCTTGTCGATAAGAAGTATATGAAGGCGGGCCTTGGCATCAGGGAGATCAGGGTGTTGTTTGCTCAGGAAAAGGTCGGTTTTATGTTGGAGGGGCCGTGGATAAAAGGCATCCTTGAGAATTTAAGTGAAAAAGGAACGGAATTCAATAAAGAATGGGCCATGGTGCCGATCCCAAAGGGTCCAGCGATCAAAGGCGAGTATGGTTATGCGAACCCAAGCTCTCATATGCTGGTGCTCTCAAAGGCGAGCAAGCATAAGAAAGAAGCATTTGATTATATGAAGTTCCTCGTTACGGATCCAAGGGTTACCAGGGACTACTTTGCAAATACGGGCCTAATGCCCATCCTGAAGTCTCAACTTATGTCATGGAGCGAATTCAAGTCCCCATTTGCGCAGGCTGCCCTTCTGCAAATGCAGTACACGCGCATCCCGAATGCGTGGGGTCCCAAGTGGCAGGGGCTCGGCACTGCAATTATGAAGGCCACGCAGAAGGTTCTCATGGAAAACGCCGATGTTATTACAACTTTGAATGCGCTTGCTAAAGAGCTCCAGCGCATGCTCAAGCAGTAGCGCCGTAGGATACGGGATGAGCGGGATGGTCGTCTGAGGATATTTTGGGGTGGGGGTGCCCGGATGTCTGGGTGGGGTGCCCCCTTCCATCAGAATTTGGAAGGAGAGCTTTCCTATGGGGGAGAATACTGTTATAGCCGCTGGCGAACAGAGAAGCCTCCGCGTAAGCGGGATGCACGTCTCCGTGCACGGACGAGAAAGGCGCTTTTTCACATCCCTGATATTGCCGGCATTGGTCATAATGGCATTTACAATAGGCTTCCCCTTGGCGAGCGGAGTGCGCCTTGGTTTTTTTCGGTATTTTTTGACTGATATAACCGGCGAGAATCGCTTCATCGGCCTGGGGAACTTCGCGAACCTCTTAAGGGACCGGGCATTCTATGTTTCCTTCTACAGGACAGTTGAGTATGCTGCAGGGGTCGTAGTCTTATCTTTTATCATAGGTTTTGCGCTTGCCCTGCTCCTAAACCAGGATATACATATGAGAGGCGTTTTTCGGAGCCTATTTCTAGTGCCGTGGATTGTTCCATACGTTGTGGTTTCCTTGCTCTTTATGTGGATCCTGAATGCCAATTACGGGGTATTCAATGTGATCTTATCTAACATTGGATTGATCAAGCATTTTCGCGGGTGGCTTATAGAGCCCCGCTTGGCAATGCCTTCGGTTATCTTGGCAACGGCGTGGAAGACCTATCCCTTCTTTATGTTGATGCTCCTGGCCGGGCTTCAGACGGTCCCCGCGGAGCAGTATGAGGCAGCGACTATTGACGGGGCTGGCGTCATACAGCGTTTTCTCTATGTCACCTGGCCAAACCTGCGCGAGATTATAATGATTGTAACGTTACTGGAATTCATATGGGAGTTTCAGAATTTTACACTTATCTGGGTGCTGACGAAAGGCGGGCCAATTGACGCCACCAATATATGGCCTGTGCACATTTACAAGACCGCGTTTAAGGAATTCAACATGGGATACGGGAGTGCCATGGGTGTCCTATGGCTCGTTTTCCTCCTGATTTTTAGCCTCGGCTATATACGCGTAGTCGGGGGAAAGGAGGCGGAGTAGATGGCAGTTTGGATGCTTACTCTGGCTAGGCGAAAGCGGCTACTGGCCAAGGTGGGAACCTACGCTGCGCTGGTGGCAATGCTGGTTATAATCTATTTCCCTGTCTACTGGATGGTAATTACATCTATAAAGCACCATAATGTGTTATTTAAGCTCCCGCCAGAGTGGTTTCCCCGGAAGCCCACGCTCCTTCCCTATTATAACGTTATCGCCTCTGGGCAAGCTGAGGCGCTCAACTTTCTCGCGTACTTCCGGAATAGCATTATAGTCAGCGCCTCAACGGTATTCTTAAGCATTATCCTAGCCACTATGGCCGGCTATGCATTCTCGCGTTTCCGGTATGCGGGAAGGAGGACGACGTTGACAGCGATCCTAATAACCCAAATGTTTCCCCTTCCTATGCTTCTTATATCGTTTTACATTATGTTTTGGCGCCTGCGGCTGTTAAATACTTATACAGGGCTAATTATCTCTTATACAAGTTTCGCCCTGCCTTTTTGCATATGGATGTTGAAGGGTTTTTTTGATAAGATCCCAGGAGAACTTGAGGAAGCCGCCCTCATTGACGGGTGTAGCCGGCTCCAGGCGTTATGCAAAGTCATCCTTCCGCTGGCCCTGCCCGGGGTACTGGCGGTGGGGGTATTCTCCTTTCTAGTTGCTTGGGATGAGTTTATGTTTGCCCTGACTCTAATGTCCCAGGATAGCATGCGGACGATCCCACCTGGCGTAATCTTATCTTTTGTGGGAGAGTTTGACATAAGATGGGAAGACATGATGGCCGCATCGATAATTGTAACGGTTCCGGTGGTTGTAATATTTCTTGGGCTGCAGAAATATTTGATCCAGGGCCTGACTGCTGGAGCTGTTAAGGGCTAATCTGGAGATTGTTGTTTTGGAGCCGCAGAGGACAAAGTATGTATGTATGAAAGGGCTGTATCCTTATGAAATTGGATTTTGAGATAGATACTTGTGAGGTTGAGCACCGTAAACAACAAATACGAGATGTATGGGCATATAGAAAAGTTGATCATATTCCAATAATGATGAGCATACGTGCTAATCCGTGGGGATATACAGTCACTGAACAAATGATAAACATGGAGAAGCAGCTAGAGGTGGCATTAGCCGGTGTTAAACTCAGTTGGGAGAGGATCCCGGATGATTATATCCCCGCAATGAGGCCTGATGTCGGTTGTATCGTCCTTGCCAGTGCCTTTGGGGCAGAGGTTATATATGGTGAACACCCCGATCAGACGCCTTACATCAAGGGGCCGGTCCTGGATGACGTTGAAGACGTGGATGATCTTGAGCTGCCCGATCCGACGGTAGATGGTCTGATGCCAGAGGGGCTGCGGCGGATAAAGTATTTCGCAGAGGAGACTGACCACAGGATATATCTATCTCTCTTGGATATGGGCGGGCCGATGAATGCAGCCATGGACCTTCTGGGTTCTACTCGCTTCTTCACAGCAATGTACGATTTCCCTGAGGCATTTCGGCGGCTTTTAGATTTACTCACTGAGACATTTATTCTATTTGCAGATGTCTCAATTGAGGCCGCAGGAGGAATTGACTTTATTACATGTACTGATTTCCCCGATATCTGGTCCCCTGAGGGTCATAAGGGTCACGTAAGCGATGATACATGCGCTGCCTATTCTCCGGAGTTTTTCCGGCGTTTTAGCATGCCTGTAAATAACAAAATCTTTGCAAAATACGGGGGAGGGATGTTACATAATTGTGGGCCAAATCCCGCGGCCGATGATTACCTCTGGCATACTCCGAGGATATATGCGGTTGATCTCTCTTACCGTTGTTCAAGGGGCGACCTGACAAAGCTGAAATCTGCGTTTGCTCATGAAGGCGTTATCTATTTCGGGTTTGAAGGCCCTTTAGAAACGGCCCTTAATGACTATAAGCATGTGATGGAAGTAATGACTCCGGATGTAATAGTAATACCATGCGTGGAACTAAGTCCCGATGACGATGCGAATTATGCCTATAATGAGTTCCTTAAGATCTCCAGGGAATATGCTCTCAGGATGGACTGGTCGAAGAGGTCGTCCAACGGGAGGCGGCCAGAAAAGCCCAAATTTGAGGACGTCCGTGGACAATAGAAGCGATTCCTTTGGGTCGATTCTGGAAATCCTCCATATGCTATAGCGATTTACCAGCGGGACTGTCGCCAGGTAGATTTTTTTGTGTCGAAGCAGGAATTCGTTAGATTATGACGAATTAATAAATCGAGTTTAATAAATAATTGGGCGCTATTATGAAACGGCATCTTCAATATATCTCAATGTTACTGTAAAAATGTAATAGTCTCGTTGCCGGCATCGGTCCGTTCGGGTGCCATTTGAGTATCGCCTACCTAAAGGAGCACGTTCGGAGCCCTGACCGGTCGGGAGGAGCATCAGTAGTGGATGGGATTCGGTCCGGGAGCAACATGAGCGATGTGAGAGGGGTAAACCGCTCAATAGTCTTTGAAGCGATCAGGAATCTCGGTCCAATTTCCAGGTCTGAGATCGCCGTGATGACGAAGTTGACACCGACTACCATAACCAAAATAGTGAATGAGCTGTTGCGTGAGCGTCTAATTATGGAGAGCGGCAAGGAAGGGAATCCTGGCCCGGGGCGGAATCGTATTCTGCTCAGGCTGAACCCGAAAGCCGCCTATGTAGTAGGTGTGGGATTTGATCGAACGGGTATTACAACAGCCGTCACGGATCTCGATGCGCATGTTGTAAGTGGGCCAGAAGTCAGGATCTCAGCAGGGAGGGAGGTCGTGTCCCCCCTTGACCTTATGGCCTCCATCAGAAATGCAATTCACCTATCGAAGGTAGATAGGCAGAAGATTATAGGGATTGGCGTGGCGGCGCCCGGGCCCCTTGATGTCGCCAGGGGGATTATAGAATCTCCCCCTAACCTCAAGGGTTGGACCGGTGTGAAACTGCGCGAGATGGTTGAGGATGAATTTGGCGTTCCCATGTATCTCGAAAACGACGCGAATGCGTGTGCCCTCGCGGAAAGATGGTTCGGATGTGCAACTAACGTCTCCAATTTTGTATATATAAGGACAACATCAGGCATTGGCGGCGGTGTCTTCATAGGGGGTGAGCTTTACAGGGGCGAGACCGGGGGTGCCGGAGAAATCGGGCATATTACGATAGATATCAACGGACCTCGATGTGAATGTGGAAATCGAGGATGTGTTGAGTTGTATGCCAGCACCTCCTTAATTATGAGAAGAGTAATAAATGCGATACAGGGTGGGCAGACGACGCGTATAGCCGATTTTCTAGATACCCACTCGGAGTCTGGAGGCCTTAGCCTGGAGATGATAGGGAAAGCTGCACGCGAGGGTGATGAGTTTGCAAAGCAGGTTATATCCGAAGTCGCCGGGGCCCTCGGTGTGGCGGCGGTTAATGCAGTTAATCTCTTTAATCCGGAGCTCGTAGTTTTCGGGGGTGAACTCTCTGATGCGTGGGATGATCTTCTGATTCGGCCAATTGCAGAAATAGTGAGAGACCGAGGATGGGGAGATTCTGCAAGAATTGTGAGAGTGGTTCGGGGCGCTCTGGGCAAAGAGGCGTTGATTATCGGGGCGGCGACCATGGCTATTCGGGAGCTAGTGAGGCGCCCGACGCTTGGAGTATCGAGGGCATTGGTCGCGGGGAGGTAAGGAGAGCCTATAGTCACAATTCCTATTGCGTCACCAAGTGTTGGTCTGACTAGGTAGATATGGGGGTGATTGAAGGGGAAAGACGGAGGTATAGATGCACAGCGAAAAGTCTGGGGGTTTCGTAGGTGTATACGTGAGAGAGTACAAAGGTTTTCCGAAAACTTTTATTAAATGAAGTGGAGGAGGAATTCTGATGACAAAGGCTCAGAAAGTTATAATTTTAATATCGACTCTGATCCTTGTTTTTTCCACGGCTGCCTTTGCAGCATCGGCTATAACGATTGAGATATGGCGACCAGCAGGGGCTGCGGTTCCTGCTGAAAGGGCTGGAAGGTGGTGGGACGACGACGGGGAGATACTTAAGAAATTCCAAGAGACCCATCCTAATATCAAGGTTAAGATCGAAGATATTCCATTTGAGCAATTTGATAACAAGGAGCTCACGGCCCTGAGGGCTGGCATCGCACCCGATGTGGTCTTCGTTAACCATGTAACTGTTGGGGCCGCTGTGGGCACGGGAGGGCTAGAACAACTCGACGATTTCATTGCCAAATCTAAGGTCATAAAATCAGAAGACTTCATCCCAGGCCTCTGGAAGATAGGGAATATAAGAGGTAAGCAATATACGATTCCCTGGGATACTGATACGCGTATTCTATGGTACAATAAAAAGATTCTAAAGGACGTAGGAGTCGCCCAGCCACCGCGTACTTGGGACGAGTGGCTTAATGTCCTAAACAAGATCAAGACTCTCAACAAGAGGAATATTTTTGGGTATGGTTTCTTTGGGGCAAGTTACTGGGGTGTACTTTACCAGGATGTAGGACCCTATCTAGTTATGAAAGATACTTCGTTCTTGACCCCTGATGGTGCCAACTCCGCTGCGTTAAGCCCCAAGACTATCGATGCATTTGAATTTGCTGTAAAATTAGCCAAATTCGCGCCTGAGGCGGCTGTAACATACACTGATAGTGATCTAGACAATATCTTTGCTCAGGGCAAGCAAGCCTTTTACGTATGGGGGATGTGGTATAAGGACACGCTACGCGGCCTTAGACCCGACTGGAAGCTCGATGTCGATTATGGTATCTCGCTTCTTCCTGGGCCGGAGCCAGGAAAGACGGGATCGTCAAACGGGGGCTGGCACCTCGCTATCCCCAAAGCTGCAAAGCATAAAAAAGAAGCCTGGGCCTTCCTAGAATTTCTGTACCAGCCCGATATAATGGCTCTTGGAACAAGATTCCACATTCCGACACGCATTTCAGTGATGGACTATCCTTATTTCAAAGGCGATCCATTCGTTGAGCTTTCACTCCAGCAGGCCAAATTTGGGCGTCCACCTGTCCCGTGTGTGGCTCAGTTGCCGGAAATTGCTCAGATCGTTCAACGGCAGTACTTACGCGCTGTAAGGGGTGAGATTACATCAGAGGCTGCACTTAAAGAAATTGACCGCAGGATAATTGATGCTCTCAAGAAATAATCCAGTGTTTTTACGGGGCGGTGCCTCCTAGATGCCGCCCCTCTTCCCTCGCGTAAAATAAACGAAAAGAATCTGGAGGTGTACCGATGAAGGATACCGTCGCCCCGCGGCTTAGGGTTGGTAAATACGTTTTGCCGTATGCTTTACTCCTTCCAGCCATGGTCTTGATTTTAGCCATTCTGATATACCCTATTTTCGATACCCTACGATTAAGCTTCTATAATGTCAAACTCACTTCGATAGAACAACCTTTTATAGGCTTAGATAACTATAGAGCAGTCCTGTCTGAGAGGCTCCTGAGGGTCGTTCTCAAGAACTCTTTCATCTGGACCCTTGGTTCCATACTAGTTCAATTTCTCCTTGGCTTCGGTACAGCTTTGATCCTGGATCGGAGTGGGAGGTTGGGGAGTATCATTAGAGGGTTACTCTTGGTTCCATGGGTAATGCCAGGTATTGTCATAGCATTCATATGGCGTTGGATTTTGAGCCCTGATTGGGGTGTTCTTAACTTCACAATGACACGTCTCGGTCTTATCGATTCCTACCAACCTTGGCTCGCCCGTCCCACAAGTGCCATGATATCTTTAGTTATTGCTAACGGATGGAAAGGTTTTCCTTTCTGGATGATCATGATCACGGCAGGCTGCAAAGCCATAAACCAGGAAATCTATGATGCTGCAGCTGTTGACGGTGCTGCGGGCTGGCGCATGATTTGGTATATCATACTACCCCTTTTGAAGCTCCCCCTTTTCGTCACGTCAACATTGGCCTTTATATGGACGTTTAATTACTTTGACCTCGTTTTTGCTCTAACACGTGGTGGTCCTGTAGATGCCACTCGAACCGTACCACTTTACATCTATGATACAGCTTTTACGGCCTTTCGGATGGGTGAGGCTTCGGCAACATCTGTCCTCCTCCTTGCGCTAATGAGCGTGGCTATTTTCCTTTATATTAGACTCTTAAGAATCCAAGGGGGACACTTATCATGAGAACCTGGAGATGGTATACTCGTTTAATCATGAAACATGGACCAGCAGCTATTTTTATAGTCTTGGTCATTATATTTGCCTTCTTTCCCTTTTATTGGATGATCATAACTTCATTCAAGCCACCTTCGGAGATTTTTCGTGATCCACCGACCTTTATACCGCAAAACCTTTATTTGGGTGGCTACAGGAAGCTCCTTGTGGACCCGGCCTTCGTAGGTTATATGAAGAATAGCACTATTGTTGCAGGAGGTACTGCCCTAATTGCCACATTTGTGGCGAGTTTCGCAGCATATTCATTTTCGAAGTTCAGATTTCCCGGTAATAGGGTAATGTCATTTTCCCTGTTTCTTACGCAGCTCTTCCCGCAGTCCGTCATCCTAGTACCTTTATTCATTGTCTTTCAACACTACCGCCTCTACGATACTTATGCTGCTTTGATATTGAGCAATCTCGCTTTTAGTGTACCCGTCTCAATATGGCTCATGATCGGCTTTTTCGAGGCTATTCCACAAGAGTTGGGTGACGCAGCGCTTATTGATGGGTGCAGTCGACTCGGAGTGCTTTTTAGGATTATTCTTCCAATAGCAAGAACAGGCGTAGTGGCTACAGCTATGTATATTTTCATTTCAGCATGGAGTGAATTGCTTTTTGCACTTACATTTACAACGTCTAAGACAATCAGGACGTTACCTGTCGCCCTTTCCATGTTTATTGGCCAGTACACAGCTGATTGGTCGGGCCTTCTCGCCGCAGCAACGCTTACATGCCTTCCCGTGGCGATTATATTCCTCGTACTTCAAAGGTACTTTATCGAGGGCATGACAAGCGGAGCTATGAAGGAATAACGCTGAAGGGAGAGATTACCGATGACATCAAGGGAGCGAGTAATCGCCGCACTCCATTTCCAGCCCGTCGATCGTGTACCTAGGGATCTCTGGACATTGCCGGGGGT
Organism: Bacillota bacterium; assembly: GCA_013178125.1. NCBI lineage: Bacteria > Bacillati > Bacillota > Bacillota bacterium. The sequence goes on from JABLXJ010000011.1 coordinate 35,941, forward strand.
AAAGATGTTTCGCTCAGGTGAACTAGCAGAGGTAACTAGCAAGTTTCCCTTGGATTTTGTGGAGCCACGTTACCGTTACGGGGAAGGGCGTCGTGCACGAGGAGAGGTTGGAATAGTAGGCGAATATGTTGATGCCTGGGGCTCTGTATGGAAAGTAGGGGAACCAGGAGTAGCTGGCGAAGTCAAGAATTACCCTCTAGCCGACTGGGCAGTCCTAGATACCTATAGACTGCCGTGGGAGCTATTGGAGGAAGCTGACCTTTCGCAAGTGAACAAGAGCTGTGCGGAAACCGATAAGTTTGTTAAAGTAGGGACGGAGACGCGTCCATTTGAACGTATGCAGTTTCTGCGGGGAACGGAGAACCTTTTCATAGATCTTGCTTATGGGACCCGGGAAGTATACCGCCTCCGAGAAATGCTTCATGATTTTTTTACAAGGGAGATGGAGATGTGGGCTCATACAGATGTGGACGCGGTATCATTTATGGATGATTGGGGCTCGCAGAAAGGCCTCTTGATCTCTCCTGATATGTGGAGGGCCTTTTTCAAGCCTCTCTATAAGGATTACTGCGATATCCTTCATTCCCACGGGAAGTTCGTATTTTTTCATTCTGATGGCAATATCGAAGCTATCTATCCTGACCTCATTGAGCTTGGCATTGATGCCCTCAACTCTCAGCTTTTCTGCATGAATATAGAGGAGCTAGGGCGTGCATACCGTGGGAAGATCACCTTCTATGGCGAGATAGACCGCCAGCATCTGCTCCCCTTCGGAACGCCGCAAGATGTTAGAGATGCGGTGTGGAGGGTACGACGAGCTTTAGATGGCAAAAATGGGGGTGTGATTGCCCAGTGTGAATGGGGGGTTAAGGATCCCCGCGAGAATATCGAGGCCGTCTTTGAGGCGTGGCTGGAGGAGGGTTGACTAAGAAAAGAATCACCTAGAGTGATCGGGGAATCTTCAAGGAGACTCACCGCTCATCATAATGGAGGCGGATTTGATACAGGTAAGAGATGCAAAGGATCCTGGAGGTGGGACTATGACCTCAAGGGAGCGCGTTCTGGCCAGTATTGAGTATCGTAAGCCGGATCGTCCACCTTACAGTTTTTCGGCGATGCCCGAGTTGTGTGAGCGGCTGAAGAGGGATTTTGGTTTGGATGACGCCGGAATGAAAGAGAAGTTCGGTGGCGATATTCGCTGGGTTCGGCCAAAGTCTAAGGTAGAGGCAAGTGATATAAGATACGCGGATCCCACTATTGAGTTGACCCCGGATGGCTTATATCGTGACATTTGGGGAGTGGATTTTAGGAAGGTGGAACACTCCACCGGGGCCTATGTGGATCTGGCTCGGAATCCGCTCCGGGATATCACCTCAGTCGATGAGCTGGCAGGTTACCGTTACTGGCCATCGGCTGACATGTGGGATTATTCCACCATCGAGGAACAATGCATTGAATACGCTGATTATGCTACCATCGGGCACACGCGCGGTTTCTTCGAGATCAGCTGGTTTATGAGGGGAATGGACAATTTCCTCAGCGATCTCCTAATAGATCCTGGGTTGGCATGTGGCGTAATGGACCTGGTGCTGGAATACCTGATTGAGCGCATGAATCGCGTGCTTTCGGCAGCAGGCGGGAAACTGGCTATGTTCGAGATCAATGATGATGTAGGCACGCAAAACGGCCTTCTGATGAGCCCGGATCTTTGGCGCAGATATATCAAGCCGCGTTTGAAGCGCCAGGTGGACGTCTGCAAGCGGTATGGGGTTAAGGTGCAATATCATTCATGCGGCAGCGTGCGGGCCATCATTCCCGACCTTATTGAGATAGGGATCGAAGTGCTAAATCCTGTTCAGGCTCTCGCAAGGGATATGGATCCCCTCGAGTTGAAACGGGAATTTGGGAGCCAGCTTACATTCCATGGTGGCGTGGATGAACAAGAGCTTTTGCCTCATGCCACTCCTGGCAAGGTGAGAGATTATGTCAAACGGCTTGTGGAAGAGGTAGGGAAAGACGGCGGCCTCATTGTGGCTCCATGCCATACCATTCAGCCCGACACACCCACAGAGAATGTCTTGGCTATGTATGGGGTACTCTGGGAACCGTATTGATCAAATCTCCCCATAGGTAGCTTTCCCTTATAGATTTTCCCATAGAAAGATAAAAGGATGTCGATGAAAATGAGCGACAGTGCGGGACCTAAGGCTCATACTTTACGTATGGTCGGAAATGCCCACATTGACCCTGTCTGGCTCTGGCAGTGGCCTGAAGGGCTCGAGTCGGCTCGTTCCACTTTCAAATCTGCCCTCGATAGGATGGAGGAGACTCCAGAATTCATTTTCACTTGCAGTTCTGCCGTAGTCTATCAATGGATTGAAAAGACAGACCCTGCGCTTTTTGAGCGCATCAAGGAGGCTGTTGAGTCTGGTAAATGGTGTATAGTGGGTGGCTGGTGGATAGAACCGGATTGCAACATTCCTTCAGGGGAGTCCTTCGCCCGCCAAAGCTTATATGGTCAGAGATATTTCAAAGAGAAATTCGGAGTAATGGCCAGGGCAGGATATAATATCGACTCATTTGGCCATAATGGCATGCTGCCACAAATCCTGAAAAAGAGCGGCATGGACTATTATGTATTCATGCGACCCATGTCCCATGAGAAAGCTCTGCCTCCATTATTCTGGTGGGAAAGCGATGACGGTTCAAGGGTTCTCACCTATCGTATCCCGATAGCCTATAACTCAGAGGATGGGCACCTAGGGAAGAGAGTGGAGAGATTTCTTGAAGAGGTCCAGCCCCTCTGGCCAGATATGATGATCTTTTATGGGGTTGGAAACCATGGGGGTGGGCCGACGAAGGAGGCAATCACCAGCATCATTGAGATGAATGCTGATCCCAATATGCCCAGGCTTGAATTCAGTAATCCTGATCGTTTCTTCCAAGAGGTTGAGAAGCAGGAATTAAACTTGCCGGTGGTTCATGGTGAGCTTCAACATCATGCGAGCGGGTGTTACTCGGTGATGTCAGAGATAAAGCGTAATAATCGCAAGGCCGAAAACACCCTCCTTGTTGCTGAGAAATTCTCCGTAATCGCAGATATCCTTGTGGGAAGAAAGTACCCCAGGGGCGCATTCACCCAGGCATGGCATGACCTCCTCTTTAATCAATTTCATGATATCATGGGTGGGACATGCATACCGGAGGCCTATGAAGATGCCAGAAACCTCCACGGTCGTTGCCTGCAAGTGGGTACAGAGGAACTAACCTTCTCAACCCAGGCTATTGCAAGCAGGATTGATACCTCCGGGGTTGACCCCGTTCTGATAGTATTCAACCCCCATTCCTGGAGAGTGAAAGTACCCATAGAGTTCCGGCCGTCTCTGGATGGTCTCGAGGATGACGATGGTAAGTCTGTGCTCCATCAGAAAGTGAAGAACCTAAATATTATAACGCAGAGGGAGAGGAGTGCGGCGGTTGTCGAGGTGCCTCCCTTGGGTTACCAGGTCTATCGTAACAGTAAGAAGGCCCTTTCGCGAGATGAGGTCGAAGCTCGCGGGACCTTGAGTGCTACCGCGACTACACTGGAAAATAGGTGGCTCAGGCTCGATATCGAATCTCGGACGGGATATATCAGCGAGCTTTTTGATAAGGTCAATGGAATACGGGTTTTCTCAGATCGCAGTGCGGTTCCTGTCGTAATAGATGACCCTAGCGACACCTGGAGTCATGGGGTTTTTGAGTTCAAGGATGAATGTGCAAGGTTCACAGACGCCCGCGTGAGTCTTATGGAGAGCGGTCCGGTAAGGGCCCGCCTCCGTGTAGAGAGCAGATACAATAATTCAAACATATGCCAGGATTTCATCCTCCACAGAGAGCTTGCCTATGTGGAATCCCGGGTGACCGTGGACTGGCGTGAGAGTTATAAGATGTTGAAGTTGAGGTTTGCAGTTAATGTGGAGGAGCCTGAGGTAACTTATGAGATACCCTTTGGACACATAGTGAGGCCTGCCAATGGAGAGGAGGAGCCCGGACAAAATTGGGTGGATGTGACAGGACAAGCTACGACCACATATGGAGAGCGCATCCGGTACGGCGTGAGCCTGCTCAATGATTGTAAATACAGCTACGATGTTAGGAACGCAGAGATAGGGTTCACAATCCTCCGGAGTCCTTCTTATGCTGATCACCAGACCAATGGGGACCTGCCGGGAGTGACCTATCAGAGTATCGATAATGGGATTCAAACGTTTAAATATCTAATTCTACCTCACAGGGATACCTGGCGTGAGGCAGGAACCGTGCATCTGGGCTGGGAACTCAACCAACCGCCAGTTTGGATTGTTGAATCCAACCATAGTGGGTATCTTCCGGAGAGAATGTCGTTTATTGAAATTAGCCCGGGCAATATCTTGCTTTCCGCGTTAAAAAAACATGAGGATTCGGAAGATCTTATAGTGAGGGTTTATGAGGCGGAGGGAGAGGCCACCGTTGCTACAATCAAGCTGCCATTTCTTGACCGTGAGTGGAGTGCAAAACTTGGGCCCTGCGAGATAAAGACTTTTAGAATCTCCAGAGACAAGACGATGCCGGTATGTGAAGTAGATTTGCTGGAACGATCGTGTCACGAGCGGAACGGGGGTTCCCAGTAGGTGTGAATTTGTTAGGGAGAGGCGTAACGACAGCTTCATACCCTTGGGAGGCGGAATGACTTTATCGCAACCAATTATCTACAACGATAAACCAAAAGTCGGTGTAGTGACGTTCACAGATCCAAGGGCAGGGAATACGAGCCTGGCCCGGGAGCGCGAGGTATTCAACGCTCGGAAGCACTTTGAGCTCGTAAAACTACTTAAGGAGAACGGGTTTGAGGTAATAGACCCGATAGCCTATATGTCGTCCCAGGGCGCCGGAAATCACCCCGGCGAAGATGGGGAGGGAAGTGCCAGTGCTGGGAGTGCCAGCATCAATAATAGAAGCATCCACGACGGAGGCCTCACTGAAAGCTTAGGAACTAGCTTTGGGATAGGCTCCCCCCGTGATATCGAGCCTTGCGCCCGCATCCTGAAGCAAGCCGGCGCGGAATGCCTGATCATGGGTTGCTGGGTTTGGACCGACTCCATGCTCCCGGTCTACCTGCAGCGCGAGATGAATCTCCCCACGCTTCTGTACGCCGAGAGGGACCCGTCGAGGCCCGATGCGGGTGTGACGTGCCTGGCCGCTGTAGGTTGCTCGCTTTGGGAGGAGGCGCCCAACCGGCACGCTATTACCCACAGGCGCCTGCGCGATGATAGGGATGGTGTTATCAGGTGGGTGCGAGGCGTCTCAGCCTATCAGAAACTCAGGCGCAGCACATTGCTCCTCTGGGGCGGCTCGTGCGCGCTCCGTATGGAGCACCTGCTGGACGATATCCCGCGTTTGAAGTCCTTCCTGATCGGTGAGGTTCTAACCGAGGACCAGTACATGCTCGTTAAGAGGGCGGACCGCATCCTCGCCCGGGAGCCGGGGAGGGTTGATAGCTTCTTGAAGTGGCTCGAGACGGGCGGGGCGAAGATCGTGTATGATCCTGTGATGGTGACCCGCGAATCACTTTCTAAACAGGTTGCCTTGTACCTTGCTGCCCGCGACAGGTTGAAGGAACTCGAGGATGAAAGGATAATTGGAGTGTCAATCAAATGCCAGCCGGAGCTTTCCTGCGAATACGGGGCGACGGCGTGCTTCCTGCCGGCATTCCTGCCGTTCGGGGTTGATGCGGAGGGCCCCCGGGATGTCATCGCCACGGTATGCGAGGGTGATATCAAAGGACTTATTTCATCTGTATTATTACAAAAGGTTGCCAGTAACGGGATTGACGCGGGAGATGGAGCCTGGGACGAGAGCTCTCGGGGAGTGATGTCAGGTTCAATTGGTGGTACACTTGGTTGTAGAGTTTGTGACAGGCTTAGCCGCGTGGTCGGTGGCGAAGTGCCAGCGCTTTTCGGTGATTTCAACGATTATGCGCCAGGGTACATCGTGATCTCCAACTGCGGCGCTTCGTCTGTGTATTATGCGGCGAATTCGGCAAGGCCTGAGGATGTGCTCGGACGCCTTACGATCTCGGCGCAGTGCCAGGGGGTTGCGGGCGCGGCCATTGGCTACTTCGCCCCCGAGGCCAGAGTAACGGTGGCTCGCCTGTCGCGCGTCAACGGGCGGTATTTCCTGCAGCTTGGCGTTGGCCGTAGCGTGCGCATGCCCGATGAGGCCGTCCGCGAGGTCGCCTGGGGCAGGAGCTGGCCCAGGATGGCGGTGGACCTCGGCATCCGGACCGAGCTCCTGCTCGACGTCGCCAGCGGAAACCATTTCTCGATAATCCCTGGCGATTATTCACAGGAAGTGATACATGCATGTCGCGAGGCGGGCATACCTGTCATGCGAATCGACAGGGGGGAGGAGTTGGTGAAGGGCAGGGAGTTTGTCGAGAGTCTTGAATATCGAAATCCTTGAATCTGGTCACGTCTGTGTCCACCATGCCAAGGCGCTATGTCAAGGCGTCAAGGGTCAAGGCGTGTGGTTCGTCATGCTTGATCCCCGGCTTTTGTCACGATTGATCCCCTGATCCAGAAGGATATCATTAGCCGCGCGGAGAATGAATTATGAATTAAGTCAATATACGAAAGTTCGCCGGACTTTTTCAGCCAGTATCAGCCAGTAATTGAGGCAATGATGCAAAATGCCAGGATAGATGGATGGGGGATCGAAGGAGATGCAGTATCTACTGGGTATCGATCTTGGAACATCGAGCGTGCGATCCATTCTAATAGATACGGATGGTAATATTCTCGGCCTCGCGGGTGAGGAATATCCCATATTGATCCCGAAGCCGGACTATGCCGAGCAGGACCCTGGAGCCTGGTGGGATGCGACGAAGCGGACCATCGGGCGGGTGCTGGCCAAATCAGGCATTGACCCGCGGAATATAAAGGGGATCGGGCTATCAGGCCAGATGCACGGCACGGTGTTTGTTGATGAAGCCGGCCATCCCCTGAGGCCGGCTATCATCTGGCCAGATAAGAGGAGCGCGCGTGAATGCCGGGAGCTCAATGAGAGGGTTGGCGTCGAGCGGCTTTATGAGATTGCGGGCCTGCCTACGGCCACGGGCTTCATGGCCCCTTCGGTCTTCTGGGTCAAGCGTAACGAGCCGGATGTCACCAGGAGGGCCTCGAAGGTCCTCCTGCCCAAGGATTACATTCGCTTGAAGCTCACGGGGAAGATGGCAACGGACGTGACCGATGCCACGGGCACGCTCTTCCTGGACATCACGAAGAGGGCGTGGTCAGCGGAGGTTATGGCGGCGGTTGGTGTCGCGCCAGATATCCTACCGGACCTCCTCGAAGCGTCCGATGTTGCAGGCGAGGTGACGCCGCAGGCGGCCGGCGAGACGGGGCTTGCGTCCGGGACCCCTGTTATCGCGGGCGGCGCGGATCAGGCCATGGGCGCCATTGGTAGCGGGGTCGTGCGTGATGGCATCGCCGCCTCGACGATCGGGACAGGAGGGCAGCTGATCACGTGTATATCCAGGCCCATCCTCGACCCGAAGCGGCGGGTGCATACCTTGTGCCACGCCGTCCCGGGGAAGTGGATCTTGATGGGCGCGATGCTGGCGGCGGGGCTCTCGCTGCGCTGGTTCAGGGATAACCTCGGGCAGCTGGAAAAGCTCTCAGGTGGCTTCAGCGGCGCTGATCCATATGAGATCGTGTCGAGGGAAGCGGAGAAGGTCCCTGCGGGCTCCGACGGCCTGGTGTTCCTGCCTTATCTATCAGGCGAGCGCACGCCCCACATGGACCCGCGAGCCCGCGGCGTCTTCATTGGGCTTACGCTCCAGCATGGCAGGGGACACATGATCCGCGCCATCATGGAGGGCGTGAGCTTCGCCATGAGGGAATCATTGGACATATTCAAGGAGCTCGGCGTATCTGTCGACACGATGCTCTGCTCGGGCGGAGGGGCCAGGAGCCCGGTTTGGCGGCAGATACAGGCGGATATCTATGAGATGCCTGTTATCACGGTTAGCAATGAAGAACATTCATCCTATGGGTGCGCCCTTCTTGCGGGGGTCGGAGTTGGCATATACCGTGATGTCGATGAGGCGTGCAGGGGAAGGGTACGATACACGGGAATGACGCAACCCCAGACGCAATCCCGCGAGGCATGCCCTGGCGATCGCCTCTTTGGTGCTTTTGGTGCTGGTGAGGCCGGCGGGGATAGGGCCGGGAACAACGAGGCAGGGGAGGCAAACGCTGAAGTAGCTGGCCGGTACCGGATGTTGTTTGAGGTATATAAATCGCTTTATCCGCGGTTGAAGGATGTGTTCCATAAGCTCGGGAGCTAGTGATTAATATCTAATGATTGAGTGACCGAACCAATAACAATAACCGAGCCGGGTAGGCGGCCTATTTTCGGTCAGGCCCTTAGGTATGGCATTAGGTATGACAAACTAAGTGTGAGTTCGAAAATTATCGCCGTTTTCCCTGGGGTTGCCAGTGTTGCGTTCCGGGGACGGCGCGCTTGCGGCGCGCCTCCGTTGAAATTTGGCGCGAGGGCATTGCCAAATTTCAAAGGCCCCGTCACGCAAGCACTGGCAACCCCAGGGACGTGCTGGTAAACTGGCAGAAATTAAGGAACCTATACTTAGTATTAGCAGGGGTTTTGGCCTCAGCGGCCGGGGCGTTTATGGCTAATTCGTTAGATTTTTTACCTTGCTAAGAAGGAATTAAGGAATCTAGGGAGAATATTAATGTATATGAAGCAATCGATTGCGCAAACGATTGCTAATCTTCGGGTCTTCGGGCCCCCCCTCGGGTCTTTTGGTCTTTCTTTTTTCTCCTCTTCCTAGCCTAGTTTGTCCAGTTATTCCCAGAGGCATTTTCATCCTCTGTGGCGCCGCATCGCGGCATGAATGACTTCTCCTTTAACGATCCCAACTGGCGTTGGGGAGGTGAATATAAGAAAGATGGCTAGGATAGATACGAGACATGGAGGTGGTAGGTATAGCGAAGGACAAAGTCAGGATCAAGGCTTAAGGTTAGGGTTGAAGCTGAGACTCAGATTGAGGTAGGAGAGATTTACAATTCAAGGAGGCGGGGTCGATGAGAAACTTCAATAAGATTCTGCGTGTGGTTTGCCTGTTGGCTCTGGCATTGGTCATGTGCGTGACGCTTATCACAATGGGCGGGAGCGCAGCCTCAAAGAAGCTTGTCGTTGGATATGCAACCAAGTCCGCCACAAACCAGGGTTGGATATTAATCAATAACGGCGCGAAACAAGCGGCGAAGGACCTGGGGGTCGATTTGATTATGCTTGGGCCCCCAAAGGAGAACGATATCGCGGGACAGCTTGCGGTCGTTGAGGACCTAATCAACAGGAAGGTTGATGCTTTGGCTATAGCGCCCTGCGATTCAACGGGAATAGCCCCGGCTGTGGAGAAGGCGAATCGCCTCGGCATCCCGGTTGTGGCGGTAGACACAGCGATTTATGGCGCCAAGGTTACCAGTTTTGTTGCTACTGACAATCTCAAGGCGGCGGCATCAGCCGCTAAGTGGGTCGGCGAGAAGCTCGGTGGCAAGGGCAATATCGTGATGATAAATGGCATGATCGCCCAGCAAACGGGGAAGGATCGCCGGGATGGCTTCTATAACTATATCAAGGAACATTATCCAAATATGAAAATCGTCGCAGAAGTCCCGGCCGAGTGGCAAACCGAGAAGGCCTTGAGCGGCATGGAGGATGCCCTACGGGCTAACGACCAGATCGATGCTGTATTCTGCGCGTGGGATGGCGGCACGATCGGCGCGCTGCAGGCGCTTGAAGCTGCAAAGAGAAAGAGCAAGACACTACTGGTCGGCTTTGACGCCGCCCCCGATGCCCTCAAGGCGATGAGACAGGGCAAGGTGGACGCGGATATTGCCCAGTTCCTCTTCAAGATCGGGTATGAGGGGATCGCCACGGCTGTCAAGGCCGCCCGCGGCGAGAAGGTCCCGGAGCGGGTCGATACGGGGTCGATGGTTGTTACGCCTGAGAATCTCGAGAAGTTCATAAAGGATAACCATATCCCGGTGCGTTAGACTTGCTAGAGCATTTTCTAGATCGAGAATTATCGTTTTGAAGCGAGATCGGTTAGCTGCGGCGGGCGAGGTCGGGCCGCGATTGGTCGACGTCTGGCCTCGCCCACCAGAGCGAAGCATTCATTTTAGTGGCAAGATCGACTACGTGGTGTAGTTGCGCGCGTAGCTATGCTATGTGGTATAGCCAGGTAGCTGGGTGGTGAGTTAGGCGTGCGGCGTGATAAGGTTCGCGACAAGGTTCGCGATGGGGTTTGCGGTAGGAGCGCGGAGGGCACAGGTAGTACCGGTAATAACGGTAATAACAGCTGGGGTGCTACCAGGGGTGTTACCGGGGAAGTCATCCTCGAAATGAAGGACATCACGAAACGCTTCCCGGGTGTGCTGGCTCTGAACAAAGTTCGCTTCCAATTGCGCAGGGGAGAAGTGCACGTTCTGCTTGGCGAGAACGGCGCCGGTAAATCTACGTTGATCAAGATCTTGACAGGTGCCTATAAACCGGATGAAGGAACGATCCTCCTGCGCGGCGAGGAGATACGAATAGATAACCCTGCTCATGCTCAGGCGCTGGGAATCAGTGCGGTATATCAGGAATTCAATTTGATTCCTCACCTGGATGCGGGGAAGAACATCTTCCTTGGCAGGGAGCCTCTCAAGGAAGACGTAGTCAAGATCATCGACAAGCGCGCAATTTATGAGAGAAGCTCCAACCTCCTGGAGAGCCTCGGCGCAAAGATCGACCCGCGCATCCCTGTGAAAAGGCTGGGTGTAGCTTCTCAGCAGATGGTAGAGATCGCCAAGGCGCTTGCGGCTAACGCCGAGATCCTTGTACTTGACGAGCCGACGGCGGTGCTGACGGAGGAGGAGACCGAGCGGCTATTCTCCGTGGTTCGAAATTTGACGGCGCGCGGGGTCGCCGTGATATATATTTCCCACCGTCTTGAGGAGGTCGCCCAGATCGGAGATCGCGCAACGGTCTTTCGCGATGGCGAATACGTCGCCACCGTTGATCTAAAGGGTGCTGATATTGACATTGATTATCTAATTCAGCTGATGGTGGGACGGAGGCTCGATGAGAAATTCCCGAAGGCAAGGGTGGAGCCAGGTTGTGAGGTGCTGCGAGTTACCAATCTCTCTCGAAAGGGAGTGCTGCACGATATAAGTTTCTCGCTTCGCTCCGGTGAGATACTCGGCCTTGCGGGCCTCGTCGGCGCGGGAAGAACCGAGCTTGCGAGGGCTATCTTCGGAGCGGATCCGATTGATGGCGGGGAGATTTATGTCGAAGGGCGACTTGTTCGCATCCGTTCGCCTCGCGATGCGATTGCATTGCAGATCGGGCTGGCGCCTGAGGATAGGAAAACCGAAGGTCTCGTCCAGCTATTGCCTGTTGACAGGAATATAATCCTGGCGAGCGCGGGCAGGGTCTCCCATAGAGGCATTCTTAACCTGAGAAGGCAGAGCGAGGTCTCATGGGATTTGGTAAGAAGCCTCAGGATAGTTACCCCAAACTTGAAGCAAAAGGTCATGTACCTTAGCGGCGGCAATCAACAAAAGGTTGTCCTTGCAAAGTGGTTGGCGTCGCAATCAAGAATAATAATCTTTGATGAGCCTACTCGAGGTATAGATGTTGGCGCCAAGGTCGAGGTTTATCAGTTGATGAATGAGCTTGTGCGTCGAGGAGTGGGCATTATTATGATTTCCTCGGAGCTTCCAGAGATACTCGCGATGAGCGACCGGATATTAGTTCTGCATGAAGGGCGTATCACAGCGGAATTAACCAGGGAGGAAGCTACGCAAGAGAAGATTCTTCGTTATGCTGCTGGAGGTGGAGAACGTGCAGCTATCTGATACCCCTGTGGCGAAAACCGCTACACCCAGGGAGACGTCTTTTACCCAGTTTAGGCAGGCATTTTCAAGCCAACTGAGCTCGATCCTGGCTCTTATCGGCCTGAGTGTTATATTGAGCTTTCTGTCGCCGCACTTTCTAACATCGGGCAACCTGTTAACGGTGTTGCTTCAATCATCAATAAATAGCATTCTCGCGGTGGGGGAAACCTTTATCATTTTAACGGGCGGCATCGATCTATCGGTCGGCTCCGTGGTTGCTTTTTCTTCGGCGATCATGGGCGAACTGGTCGTGAATTATGGGCTCAATCCGTATCTCGGGATTTTGCTCGGGCTCGTCCTTGGCACTCTTACGGGCCTCTTGCATGGTGTCATCATAACTAAGATAGGCATACCCCCCTTCATCGTTACCCTCGGCGCGATGTCGATATGGCGGGGGCTTGCGCTGCAGCTAACCGGGGGAACTCATACCTATGGTTTGCCTTCCGTCATCCTCTGGCTCGGGCAAGGCTACATTGGACCGGTTCCCGTCCCGTTTGTCGTCGCGCTCGCTGTGTATGTGGTCTCCTGGTTTATCCTCGATCGCACCCAGCTAGGCCTCTACACCTATGCAATAGGCGGAAATGAGCAGGCGACTCGCCTCTCTGGGATTAACATACACCGTTATAAGGTATACCTCTACGCTATATGTGGTTTCCTCTCGGGCCTTGCGGGCGTGATATTGGCGGGGCGTCTCAATAGCACGGCCGGTGTAGTGGGCGTGGGGTTTGAGCTTGACGCGATCGCGGCTGTCGTCATCGGCGGGACCTCCCTATTCGGGGGTGAGGGCATCGTGTGGGGTTCGCTCCTCGGCGCGGTCCTTATGGGCGTGATCAGGAATGGTCTGAACCTCCTGAATGTGTCTGCATACTACCAGATGGTAGTGATCGGAGCGGTGATCGTCGCGGCAGTCGGTGTCGATGCTTTAAGGCGAAAGAAAATTTGATCCGATGCGCGGGGAAAGCGGGAAAGCGAGCGAAGAAGCCACAGCGTCTTGTGAGATTGCTATTGAGGGCGCAATGAATCAGAAAAGCAGTGAATCAGAAACATGGAGTATTGTGACATAACATGGAGTACTGTGACATGGAGCATTGTGAACCATGAGATCTTCGACTATGAAAGACGTGGCGCGATTGGCTGGTGTCTCGCCCACAACGGTTTCTCACATTATTAACAAGAGCAGATTTGTCTCGGAGGAGACGAGACATAGGGTCCTGGAGGCGATGCGGGAGCTAAACTATCAGCCCAATGCCATCGCCAGGAGCCTGCGGCGCAAGGCCACGCACACGATCGGGCTCGTCATTTCGGATATATCAAACCCCTTCTTTACGGGGCTGGTCCGGGGAAGCGAGGACGTTGCCAACAAGCATGGCTACAGCATAATCCTCTGCAATACCGATGAGGATCCCGAGAAGGAGCGCATGTATGTAGCTGTCTTACATCAGAAGCAGATAGACGGCCTCATCATCGCCCCGGCGGCCGGTGATCATGGCTACCTTTGTAAGCTGATCGAAGACGGCTATCCGGTTGTATTTGTGGACCGGTACCTTGAGGCAGTCCCGGCAGACGCGGTCGTGGTAGATAACGAGTGCGCCGCTTACGAGGCTGTTATGCACCTGATCAGACTCGGCCACAGGCGAATCGGTATGATCGGGGGAGTCCCCGGCATCAGCAGCACCACTGAGCGGGCGAGCGGCTACGAGAGGGCGCTAAGGGAAAGCGGCATTCCAGTCGACAGGGCCTTGATCATAGAGGGGAACTCTCGGGTGAACGGCGGATATAATGGTCTTACGGCTCTTCTTAGCGGGCCACAGCCACCCACCGCCGTGTTTGTCGTGAATAACCTCATGACCATCGGCGCCATGCTCGCCATTCGGGATAAAGGCTTAAGATGCCCCGAGGATATCGCTGTGGTTGGTTTTGACGATTTTGAGTGGGCCTCCGCCTTTAGACCATACCTTACGGTAGTAGCGCAGCCAGTTTACAAGCTCGGGGAGACCGCGACCCAGGTCTTGATTGATAGAATAAGAGGCAGGCGCAGGCGCCCCCAAAAGACCGTGTTGCCAGCGAAGTTAGTTGTAAGGGAGTCATGCGGAGCAGCCCCCTATGCTGCGGTGCGGCGCCACAGAGAATGAAAATGCTGCCTGGGAATAGCTGGGCAATACGAACCCCAGCCTGCAAGGCTCCGGCTGTTCGGGATTAGAGCTAAAGAGGGTCCACGCCGGGACGGACCCGTTGGACCCATTGGGATTGTTGTGAAGGGGCTGGTCTCTTTGGGCAATTTGAATAATCTGAGTCATAACCTGAATCCGAATGACCCGGATAATAAATACATACTCGCTCATGACCTGGGGACCTCAGGCAATAAGGCATCACTGTATGACGCGTCCGGAAGGCTTATCGCCTCGTCATTTTATGGTTATGAGCCGGTCTACCTTAGTGCTACGTGGGTTGAGGAGGACCCGGGGGATTGGTGGAAGGCTATATGCAGTTCTACGCGAGCTTTGCTGAGCGACTCGGGAATCCCGCCGAGCGCCATATCTTGTATCACATTTAGCGGTCAGATGATGGGGTGCCTGCCGGTGGACGTGGGGTCGAGGCCATTAAGAAGGGCTATAATCTGGGCTGATCATCGAGCAACTGAGCAGGCGATGAGGCTCGAGGATTCCCTGGGAGGGATCGAGGCTATTTACGTCCTGACGGGGCACAGGGTGAGCCCGGGCTATTCCATTCCCAAGATCATGTGGATACGAGATAACGAGCCTGACGTTTACGCCAAGGCTCGTAAATTCCTCAATGCTAAGGATTTCATCGTCGCGAAGCTGACTGGCAGGTTTGCGACAGATTACTCTGATGCATCCGGTATGGGTGCTCTTGACCTCAGGACCAGGAGCTGGTCTGTGCAGGTCCTTGACGCGGCTCATATTGACGCTGACAAGCTGCCTGATCTCCATGCTTCCAGGGATGTCGTCGGCGAGGTCACGGCGGGCGCGGCGGAGGAAACGGGGCTTGCGCCGGGGACCCCTGTTGTGATCGGTGGAGGCGACGGCGTGTGCGCGACGGCGGGTGCGGGTGTGGTCCGCGAAGGGGAAGGCTATATCTGCATTGGCTCCTCCTCATGGGCTGCTCTCGCGACTGGTGAGCCGATACTGGATGCCAGGATGCGGACCTTCACCTTTGTGCATCTGGACGATAGGATGTATTCACCCTGCGGCCCTATGCAGGCGGGTGGCGGATCATATAATTGGGCCCGGCACGTCCTGTCGCCTGTGGAGAGCGTTGTTGCGGCGGATCTGGGGTTGAGCCCCTATGAGGTTATGAATGAGGAGGCCAGGACCGTGCCGGCCGGTGCGGAGAGGTTGGTCTACCTGCCTCACCTGATGGGCGAGCGCAGCCCCTATTGGAATCCGCAAGCCCGCGGGGCCTTTGTAGGGTTGACCTCAAAACATGGGCGACCTCATATGATAAGGGCTATTTTGGAGGGTGTTGCATTTCATTTGCGAATGATCATGGATGCCTTTGAGGAATATACGCATGTGGACAGGGTGCGCGTGATCGGCGGCGGGGCGAGGAGTGAGCTCTGGCGGCAGATCATGGCGGATGTTTTCAAGAAGCCGGTGCTGAGGCCGAGGTTTCTGGAGGAGGCCACCTCCCTGGGGGCGGCCATCGCCGGGGGCGTCGGAGTTGGGATTTTCAAGGATTTCAGCGTGGCTGAGGATTTGGTTGAGATAGTTGATATTCAGGAACCAAATCGTGATAATGAAGAAATCTATGATGGCCTTTACGGGGTCTTCAAGGATACATACCGGGCGCTGGAGCCGATTTACCGGGAGCTTGCGGAGCTTCCAGCGACCTGCTAAACGACAATCCGTGAGAGCAAGTGAGGTTTGTGACCAAGCATTGCGAGAATCGCCGAAAGCTCAACTTGCTGGGAATATGCTGGGAATATATAAATCGGCGTAAATTGCTAAACGAACGGAAATTGGGGAGGGGGAGCGTATGACTCCGAAGGAGAGGCTGCTTCGCGCGTTGAATCGTGAGAAGCCTGATAGATTACCCGCTACAGTTCATAGCTGGATGACTTATTATTTGAACCATTATCTGGGGGGAGTCGATCAATTTGAGGCCTACAGGCGGTTTGGCCTGGATCCCGTGATTTATTATACGAAATTTAAGGAAGCGCCGGTGGGTCCATCGTTGGAGCTGCTATTCTTTGAGCTGTTTGAGGGGCCGAACTGGCATGTCGCGTATCAAATGATAAGGCAGGAAGGCGATATTACGGAGTACGCTTTTGAGATCGAGACGCCCGGCGGCAAGCTCACCAAGAAGATGGCCACCAACCAGTATACCGCCTGGGTTACGGAGTACCCGATCAAGGAGCTTGAGCAGATAGAGATCGTCAGGAAGTATATGCCAGTCCCGGAGCTTGATAAGGAAGCCATCAACGCAGTATACGATAAACTGGGCGACGACGGGATATTGCGGAGTTACGTCGCAGGAAACCAGCCAGGCATCTGGCAGGATGCATGCACGATGGTGGGCACCCAGGAGATGATCTTTCACGCGATTGACAATCCCGGTTGGGTTCACGAGTTCTTGAGAATCCTCCTTGAGCGAAAGCTCGCCTTTGTCGAGAGCATGAAAGGCGTGAAATACGATCTTATCGAGAACGGTGGGGGCGATGCATCGTCCACAGTTATCTCACCAAAGATGTTTGAGGAGTTTTGCCTGCCCTACGACCGGCAGGTGCATAAGGCGCTCCACGACCTGGGTTTCAAGGTTACGTATCATACGTGCGGTGGGATGATGCCTATCCTCGAGAAGATCGTGGCAAACGGTTGCGATGCCTCCGAAACCCTCTCCCCACCCGATATGGGTGGCGATGTCGACCTCAGAGAGGTGAAGCGCAGGATCGGTGACAAGGTTTGTTTGATAGGGGGCATGGACCAGTACAATATCCTCGGCAGGGGGACTCCCGAGATGGTTCGCGCCGCAGTTAGGAAGTGCTTTGAGGAGGCGGGGCCGGGCGGGGGCTACATAATGATGCCGTGCGACCATTTCTTCCATGCACCTGTGGAGAATATCCAGGCCTACGCTGATGCGGCGCGGGAGTGCGAGTACTAGAAGCGGAGTGCAAGAATCGCTTAGACTCCTCGTGATTTTTGAAGCCTAATTTTTTCAGGGTCCATCGTTAAAAGTTGCCTGGCTTAATAGTCTCTGTGGGCGTCTATTAGGGGCTTTACTTTTTGGAGCAATCTATGGCCAAATCTAGGGAGGTAATGATATAATAAAAAATAGAATAGAAACTGCGGTATTGATAAACTGCGGAGTTAATGGACTTACGTTAATTATGGTGGTGGTACGTGGCCAAGATCAGGTCAGTATATGACGCCGGGGGCGATAAATATGACGATTCAGATTCAGAAGCGGTTTCTAGTCCGTATCCCGCCCGATGTTCGCAAGGAGCTCGGCCTCAAGGAGGGTGATCATCTCGAGGCTCGGGTGGAAGGGGGACGCCTCGTGCTGGTTCCAATGAAAACCCTACCTGCCGATCAGGCTTGGTTTTGGACTGAGGAATGGCAAAAGGGAGAGAGAGAGGCGGACGAAGATATACGTTTAGGCCGGGTAATCAAGTGCAAGAGCGTGAATGATCTAGTTCGTGAACTCGAGAGATAGGCTATGCAGTTCGAATTCACGGAACGCTTTAAGAGGGAATATAAGAAGCTGTCGTCTGAGGTTAGGAAACAGGCTCAGCAACAATTTCAGCGCCTATTAGATGATCCGACGCACCCATCTCTTCGAGTTAAAAGAGTGCAGGGAACCGACAACATATGGGAGGCCAGCGTCAATATGTCGGTGCGCTTCACTTTCCATGTTCGAGGAGACTCCTACGTCCTACGGACGATCGGTGACCATAAGCGTGTATTCCGGCAGCCCTGAGGAGAGGAGAGCCATTGCTTCACTTTTCGTAAGACCTCTGGATCAAGAGCGTTCATACTTTCTGAGATATATTCAAGCTAGACAAAATCAGTCTGGATATATCATTCGTCCTCTTCTTTACTGCTTTTAATTCTCAGGAATCGCTTAAAATCCTCGTGATTTTTGAAACCCAGTTTCTTAAGCTGTCTGTTGTACCATTCGGTGCCTGTATCTCGGCCCCCTGGCATGCATATGAATATCGATTCTCAGCAGGTTGCCATGTCCCAAAATCCCAAAATACCATCTTTACAGCCGTGCAGTCGCGTATTATAATAAAAATGGCGCAGGTGACCTCGTAGAGAAGAGCGGGGGATAGGGGATGGAACCCCCGCCACGCATCTGATCAGTCGTTCCCCCTTGAGGCCCTGCGCCGCTTGGTTTACGCTTGGTTTATCTACCCTTGCCGGGGCTCAATCGAGTTCCATTCCTAATTATCTTGTCGACCCTTATGGCTTTCAGCCTTCACCTCTCAACCATGCGGCGATCTCTTCTTCACCAGGATCTACCGGGTCTGCCTTAAGGCCGGGTATATACCTTGTAGCCTCGTAGAGGACCGGCGCAACATTCCCGTGGACGCACGCCACATGGTGTATGTACGGCCCCTTTATGAATTTCTCTTCCCACTTAGGCCAGTCGTTGACCTCGACCCAAACGTAGGTGCCCCTGGTCATCGGCCCGTCCACACCGCGGCCGTGGCCCATAAGGAGCGAGTACTGGCCGCCGTCGCCGTCGAACCTGGTTATCGTGATGTCACCGCCCCTGATCTGCCACTCGCAAACACCAGGGCATCCATTCTCCTGGGTGTAGTTTCTATCTACCCTCGCATGGGGGGAATTCTCCGCCTTAAGAGAGAGCGGGAACGGCCCACAATGCCATATCAGTTCAGCGTTATCATTATCAGGGTGCCTGATCGTAAGATCTGCGAAGAATATAGGGGTCTCGCCCATCCGGGCGGCCTGGGCCATGATCGCCGACACTGCACCATGAATATCTGTCTCACATACGACAGGAAGTCCCGCATCAGTAAGCTCCGCGTTGGCGAAACAAGGCATGATGCCGAGCGCGTCCTGAAGCGCACTCCAGCATTGAATTGCAATCGCGCTGCACCCTTCCCCGGTTGCCCATTCTTCCATAGTGAGCTTTAGGGCCGCGATTCGTTTGATAATCTCATCGTCAATGTTGTGAAATTCAACTTTGCCCTTGAACTCTTCTACAGTTGTCTTCAGATTAGTATCGTTCTTTGCGATTCTAGAGTTGACGGAATTTACGATCTCCACTAGACTGATGGGCACAATTTCTATCCCGAAGCGTTCCAGGAGCTCTCCCTCGTTGACCATGACGGTCCAGAAAGCTGCGGGTCTTGTGCTTATTTGACCGATCCTCAGGTTTCTAAATGCCTTCACAACGGCTGACGCAGCCAAGAAATTCTTGACGCCCCTCTCAAATACAGGGTCATTTAGCCGGCTGTTGACGATGTATGTGAACGGAACGCGAAGCCTGCGAAGGATCTTGCTCGTCGCAAACAGGCCGCACTGGGTGTCCCTCAGCCTCATACCGTCCGGAAGCGGGGCCTCGTCGCGCGGCCCCCAGAGGAGAAAAGGCTTGCCCATAATCTTTGCAAGCTTCGCTACGGCATCCTCCGTGCCAAAGTTGCAGTGGGGGCTGAAGACAGCATCCACGTTTTCCTCCTTAAAGCGTTGCGCTATTTTGGGGGCGTCCGCCGCATCATATAACAAGCCTTCCTCGTTCAGCCAATCGATGGTTATGAGCTCTATCCCCCAGCCCTTGAGTTTTTCCTCCGTGAGCCGCTTGTATTTCGCTGCGTCCTCCTTGCTAAATATGTTTCGACGAGTGGGTGCATATCCGAGCTTGATCTTGTGACGATTAGCAGTTAGACGTGTAGCATATGTAGCCATTATTCATAGTCCTCCTCGATGTTTTACCTCAGTTTTATCTTAATGTTTTATGTTTTATAAGGTAGCCTTTGAAAATATAAGCTACTGGAATTGCTATTGGGATCGTGCGATCTCTATTAGCGCAACAATATTTTCAACGGGTACATCGGCCGGAATGGCGCCCGCCGAACTTAAGATATACCCGCCACCGTCCCCCAGCATATGCATGACTTCTCTAGCCGTCTTTCGGACATCATCACTGCTCCCATACCTCAACGTACTTTGGGCGCCGATACCACCAAAGAGGCAAATATCTTTTCCCCACCGCCTCTTTATTTCATACACATCCATACATTCGGGTTGCACGGGATTAATGACGTCCACCTCAAGCTCAACGATATCTTCGAATATTTCAAATACGTCCCCACATGTATGGATGAATACGGGGAGGCCCGCCTTGTGGACTTCCGCATACATCATCCGGAGTCTAGGTTTCAAATACCTGCACCAGTAAGTGGGCCCCATGATCAGGCCCTTCTGCTGTCCCCAGTCTTCCACGAAGCGTATCCCGTCAATATTGAATCTGGAAAGCTCCCTGATTAGGGCGATATTGAACTCAAGGGCCATATCAAGCAGGTCATTTACGAAGGTAGCGTTTCCCCCAAAATCGCAGAGCAGGTTCTCAAATCCGCGAACATGCCATGCTAGATCAAAAAGGCCGAGCAAGCTTACCACGACCATCCTGTCTTGGTGTGCTTGAATAAAGCTGGGTAGATGTTCAAACCGTTTAGGATCTCGCGGGTCTGGGAGTTTGAAGGTGCTAAGATCAGGTTCCTTCAAGGGGAAGTCAATGATGCCTCCCCAGTCTCCCATGTCACGCCACTGACCTTCCTTACGCCAGGTGACGCCGAATTCGTCGCGCACAAGGTCTGGATCCTCTGGGCGCGTAGTGGAGTCGCCCGAACTCGTCGAAGCTTCGGCGATGTCAACTCTAGCAAGATGATTACCAATGAAATCTTCTACGTCATGAATAGGTACTCCGTAGTACGCCGCGATTCTTCTTGCAGTAGCTCGGGTGAGGTCGATATGATACGGAATTATGTCAGAGGTCTCGTGTTTTATGGCTCGCTTCACCCTTTCCTTCGGGAGCATTTTTCTCACTCCTTCCCATGAGCAAGTCTTACCTCGCCCGATTATACAATGACTTAGAGTTTCGTGCCCTCGACAGCTTCAAAGAAGGCCAATATATTCTCCCAGGGTACGTCGGGTTCGAGTACGTGAGTCGGGGCAATCACATAACCTCCGCCAGCCCCCAGTATCTCAATAGCCTCTCTTACCTTAAACCTTACTTCATCCGGAGTCCCAAAAGGCATGGTAGTCTGAGTCCCAATCCCTCCCCAGAAGCTTAAATCCCTTCCATATCTCCTTTTCAAGTTCGCTATAGACATGCATTCAGGCTGGATCGGGTTGAGTATATTTACACCAATCTCGATAAGGTCGGGGATCACGGGTTCGATATATCCATCACTATGATAAGAGATAAAAACCCTGGGGTTAACCTTCTTGGCAGATTCAATGACTCTCAGAAGTCTGGGCTTAAACCATTCTCTCCACATTTTCGGGCTCATTAGCATTCCCCTCTGGGTCCCGATATCGTCACCGACCCTTATAATATCCACCCCCGACTCTGCATAGCGTCGAGCCATCTGACAACGTATCTCCGTGATTTTTTCAAGCAATACAGTCGCAAAATCCGGGTTAAAGGCTATATCCTCAAAGAGCCTATCCATCCCTCTCATATGCCATGCTATTTCAAAGATAGTCCATTCCATGTAACCAATAACCGCGAGGCCCTGATTCTTATAGCGCTCAACCTCGGCATCGAGGTGAGCATGTCTATAATCCGCCATGATATCAGGGAAGGGGTATTCTTCAAGCTCTTTAACGGAACGCAACTTCGTCATCGGGTGTACAATATGGATGAAGTGATATTCCGATCCGGGAATCTGGCCTACTCCCCATTCACCGATCTCCCACCCCGGATTATTTGGCATCGGTGGAACTTCGTCGTAGTATTTACTAAAATCCGCGGTCTCCCTGGGAGGTTTGAAATAAACCTCTCGCATTTCCATATTAAAATAGGTCGCCGGATCATCCGAGCCGGTCTTTGCTTTGAAAATATCAAGAAGAGGGGGCGTGAACTTCGCCTCCTTTGGCATTTTCTTGACAGTCTCATGATTTAGCACGGATAAAACCAATTCCCTCCCAGTAATGGCCGTTCACCTCCATGTTAACCCTTAATAGCACCGGACATAATGCCTTCAACGAATTGCCTTTGAAAGGCAAGGAATAGAATAATTAGGATTGACGCCCCGAGGAAGCTTCCCGCCAGAATCGGACCGTATTGAATTTCTCTGTGGAGGCCTACTAACTTGGTGAGAGCCAGCGGTACCGTGAACATTCGGTCCTCGCTAAGCACTATAAGAGGCCACATGAAATTGTTCCAGCTGCTCATAAATAATATCAAGCCTAAAACAGTCAGCGCTGGCCGGCTTACGGGCACAATTATTCTATAATAAAGGCCAAAATCTGAGCACCCATCTATACGACCGGCATCAACAAGCTCATCTGGTATCGAATTCATGTACTGACGCATGAGGAATATACCAAATGGGTTGGCAAGGAATGGGACGATGAGTGGATAATAAGTATTTGCCCAACCTAACTTGGCGGTAATAACAAACAATGGAACTACAATAGCCTGGAAAGGAAGCATCATGGTCGCTAGCATCAAGAAGAATAACGCATTACGCCCAGGAAAGCGATATTTAGAGAACCCGAAACCACCCATGGAGCAAAAAAGTAATGTCAAGGCGGTATATGTAGAGGATACAATTGAGCTATTCAGGACTGCCCTTCCAAACTTGGTTACCTCTAGTAACGTTTTGTAATTGGTCAATTTGAAACCCTCGCGAGGGAAAAAGGTGGGGTGCACAGAAAATATTTCGCTTGTATCTTTGAAAGAGCCGAGAAACATAAAGAGAAAGGGGTAGAGGAAGATTATACAACCCAGGATAAGCACCGCGTGTAGAGCAATTTTTGTTGCCAGGCTTTTGACTCGGTCTACCCGATTATATCCTGTCCTTATCGTCATCATGATTGCTAGCTCCTCCATTTTGGCTCTTTGATTGCCTCAGCCTCGCTCTTGAAATAGGATGAATTGAAGATAGCTTAAGAGAAAAACCAAGAACGATATGACAATCGCTATGCTCGAAGCATAACCGAACTTGAAATAGTTGAATGCGACATAGTAAAGATAGAGAGTGAGGGGAGTGGAAGAATAATTGGGTCCTCCACCAGTCAGGACGTAAGGTTCGTCAAAAAGCACGCTGAACGTTCCTATAGTTGACATAATTAGACAAAAAAGTATAGTCGGTTTCATCAAGGGAATAGTTATGCGAAAGAATGACTGAGTTGTCGTTGCGCCGTCTATGCTCGCGGCTTCGTAAACATCGGGAGGGATCGTCTGTAAACCAGATAACATCAATATCATATTATACCCAACCCATTTCCACGTAACTACAATTATGATCGCCGCCTTTGACCAATCCGTGGATAACAGCCACGGAAACCTTGGCAGCCCGATTGTAGCTAGAATGGTATTTATGATGCCGAATTCTTGGTCAAAGAATATGGAGAATACAATGGCCACGACTATTGACGCCGTAACATAAGGGAGTAAGTAAATAGTGCGAAATATTGACCTTGCAACTACGAATTTTGAATTAAAGACAAATGCTAGGATAAGTGCCAGAAAGGTCATTAATGGTACATTGCCTAGGAATATATAAACGGTATTCCAAAGACTCCTCAAGAAGATAGGGTCCTGAAATAGGTACTGGTAATTTGATAACCCAACATATTGCCATTTTCCAAGGCCAACCGATTTTTGTACACTCAATCGCAAGGAATAGAGTATCGGGTATAGCCAAAAGGTAGCGAAGAGAATATAGAAGGGTGCGATGAACATATAGCCAGCTCGATGGCGCCATAAGGTTTTGATTATCGAGGATTTAGCCATGACCTAACCATGTCCCCCTTATCGAGAGGGGAGGGCCACCCATAGGTGTCCTCTCCCCATCTTATGCCGCGGTTCGGCAGGTTGATTTGTCTTTCGTCTACTTGTATTGCTTGGCTATATTATTTAGTCGCTCAATGAGCTTGCTAATAGCTTGATCGACAGGTTCTTTCTCGATCATAACGTCGCCCATAGTCTCGGTGGCCGCCAATATCCCTTCTAGATACGCCGGCGGTCGATAATAGGCAACTGGCACTGATGCCTGGAGATCGGCAAACAGCTTGTTTATCTTTTGAGGTCCAAACAAGGGTTCGGTATGATTTAACACTTGCGGATCCTTCAATGCGGGTAAATATGCCGGGAATGTACCATAGGCTGCCTGGACTCGCTGTCCCTCCACCGTGGCTACAGCGTGTTCGATAAAGGCCCATGCGGCATCAACATTCTTGGAGAGTGGACTAATCCCAAGATTGGACCCACCTAGATTACTCGTCCTGACCCCATTAGATCCGAAGCTCGGTAAAGGTGCGATTCTCCATTCTCCATATCCGCCGTCCCCAGCTTTGATGTAGGACTTATATACGTTAACCATCCAGGCTGCCCCTACGTATGTCACTATACGTCCATCGCGCATGGCGCTCCAGAATGCTGGGGTCCAGCCGTTAACATAGCTAGTAGCCCCGGGGTTATAGGTGATCCCGGAATCAAACATATTCTTCAGCAGTGTCAAGGTTTTTTTCGTCTTTTCCCGATCCAGAGTTACATCCCCTGCACGATTGAATACACTGTTCTCGAGCTGTCTGAACAAGGCTTCTATCCAATATGTGTCACCAGTGGTAATTAGAGAAGTTATTGCGTAATTCCCTTTGGCCCGGAATTTCTTGCCTACAGCTATGTAATCATTCCATGTTTCCGGAACATTCAAGCCACATTGCTTGAAGATATCTTGCCGGTAATACAAACCTACAGGACCCACGTCCCACGGTACTGCATACATCCTTCCCGCATCGTCTGCGATCTCGGCCATCTTGTATGCGACGAATTTATCCTTAAGCGGCTTCATACGGTCAGTGATGTCAAGCAATACACCTTTCTTTATATAATTTTGAACATGGACACCATCAATGCCTATGACGTCTGGTGCTCCGGAACCCGCGGTTGAAGCTGCAAGAAACTTTTGAACTATGGGATCACCTGCGGTAATAGCAATAATCTTTACATTCACGTTCGGATACTTGGCATGGAAGCTGGGTAGGGTTGTCTCAAGCGACTCAACCGCCCCAGGCCAGGCCCACACCGTGATTTGCCCGCCTATATCTTTAGCCATGATAGACCCTGTAAAGCAAATCGAGATAGCGACTAAAATAAGGATACACGCCGCGAACAGATTGATTTTCCCGATAATCAGGCGCCGCATAATAACCTGCCTCCTCATAGTTTTTGTTCTCTATGCTTTTGTGATCGAGTACTACCGGACAAAGCAAAGCTATCGAGGCGTAAACATTGCCTAGCATATCTGTCGCTTACTTCTTCATTATCACTTCACTCTCCTCGTGGCCTTAGCTTAGGTCTTAATAAGCTAAAGGTCAAGCCTCTTTTGACATAGCCATGATCGGCGAGATTATGCCCTGGTCCAGGCTAGAATTCCCTGTCCCAAGGATGCGCTTTAACACAAGCGCGCCGGCCCCGATGGGAGATGAATCCCTTCCCAACCGGGCAAGTTCAATCCTTATTGCTCTCTTTGAAACTCCGAATACATGTTGACTACATGACCTCCGCGCCCCTTCTAGCAGTAGTTCACCTCCTTCATAGATTGTATTCCCCCCTAGAATTACGCACTCTGGATCCAGCTCATTCACGGCACTGGCTATGCCCAGGCCGAGATAATGTGCGAGTTTGTCTATGCTGGACCTGGCGACCTCATCGCCGGAACGCGCAGCTTCAAATATGATTTGCGATGTGATCATTCGAACATCCCCTCCAGCCATAGATAAAACCTTCGTTTGCGTGCCCGCCAGGACGCGGTTACGGACGTCGGCTACCAGGGCCGTCCCTCCAGTGACGGTTTCCAGGCACCCGCTATTGCCACACCGGCACCTCTTTTGAGGATCTCCCATCGGTGAATGCCCGACCTCTCCGGCGCTTCCATTGGCACCCCTGTAGATTTCGCCGTTTATGATTATGGCGGCTCCAAGCCCCTCATCCATATTGAAGACGACCACATGGCGGAGCCCTTTCCCGGCCCCGAACCAGAGCTCACCCAGGGCCATAGCCTTTACATCGTTATCCACCATAACCGGCACGCCGAATTCGTTTTCAAGAGTCTGCTTCACGTTGACGTTCTCCCAGCCGAGGTTCGGAGAGAAGATAGCCACACCGTTTACGGAATCCACCAGCCCGGTTATCCCGACCCCTATTCCTCTGATGCTTCTTGTGCCTATACCTGCAGACTTCAAGGCCTTCCGTATTAACCTTACAACTCTTTTCATACTGAGCCCCGCTGAAGAGTTAGGGGCATCCTCCAGGGGAGCTGGGTCTTCGGCCACACGCGATAAGATATTTCCCCTTGCATCCATTACGAGGGATACAAGCTCGTCGCTGAGTAACACCCCAACCATAAGAAACGCCGGGAGATTCAGCTCGAGTAGAAGGGGCTTCCTCCCGCCTGTAGATTCGCCCAGGTTTGACTCTTTTACGTACTCCCTATCCAGGAAGCTATTGACGATATCAGTAATTGTGGAGGGGTTAAGGCCGGTTATCCTGGCCAGGTCGGCCCGGGATATTGGTCCTAGATTCCTGATGGAATTGAGTACAACTAATTCGTTGATATTCTTGATTAGATTTAAGTCGCCGGTGATTCTTTTCACGCTTTTTCCCTTTCTTAAACCACGAAATTGTATGACTTGAAAACTCGCTTTGAACAAACAGATTTATCTACAAACTATATGGAATATATTGAGACTTAATTTCCAGAGACAATAATTTATTATATTGGCCTATGCTTATATTAATTACCTTCTACGCGGATTTAAGCATCGAGGAAAACAATATAACTTTATTGTCGCTTCCAATAAACTTTATTAATATAATTTGACAAGCGATCCGAAAATCCTTCTTCCTCGGGATATAAGTTTCTAATTTTTTTGCCACGCATAAGTTCCGGGATAAGAGAGTATCTAATATCAGCTTCATCCGCCGTACATGATGTCTGCCATCAGCATCGTCCATCAGGGACAGTGCTAGCTATTAGCACTGTCCGCCGGGAACAGTGCTGGCCATCAGCATCATTACCCATCCCAAGGGTTGCGCGTGCTAAGAGTATTTTGGGGCATGGGATGGGCGGCGTGTTTTTATGGTTCGTATGAAAGGAATTTGAGATGTCGCGTCGAAATGTTATTACTGGAACAGCAGATATGTAATTACATAGCCACGTGACACTTCAAATCAAATGTGGTCATGGGGCGACATAGGGATTGAATTGCATGCAGCTCGCGCCGGACGACTGCAGACACCGGGTCAGTAGGATGGGAGGCATATATATTGAGCGATATCGCGCTTAGAGGCACTGCGCTTAGCGATGCAACACTCAGCGATACGACACCCAGGGATATCACACTCAGGGAACTGCTCTACGCGGCGGATAGAGGCGGCTATGCCATACCCGCGTTCAATTATTCTGATATCTGGGACCTCCTGGCGATTGTCAGGGCGGCGGAGCGGGAGAAGGCCCCTGTTATCCTGGCCTCGAATCCGCTCGTCGTGGGGCAGATCGGGGCCGAGCTGGTGGGCCCCCTGGGAAAGGCTGTTGAGGATACGGCGGCGGTGCCGGTCATACACCACCTTGATCATTCAGAAACGGTAGAGCTGTGCCTGAAGGCTATCGATGTCGGGTTTAAGTCGGTGATGATAGACGCGTCAAAGCAACCACTCGAGAAGAATATCCGCACGACCCGAAGGGTTGCTGACTATGCCCACCAGCGCGGGGTGAGCGTTGAAGGAGAGCTTGGCCGGATCAAGGGCCGGGGATTTGAAGGCGGATCCGGAGATGAGGATTTTCTCATCAGGGTTGACGAGGCCGTGAGGTTCGTCGAGGAAACCCGCGTTGATTCCCTGGCCGTCGGCATCGGAACCGCCCATGGGTTCTACAAGGGCAAACCGGAGATCAACTTCAAGCGCCTCGATGAGGTTAACAGGGCTGTCTCAATCCCGCTCGTTCTTCATGGCGGTACAGGCATACCTGCGGAGGATGTCAGGGAGGCAATCAGGCTGGGGATAAACAAGGTCAATGTGGGGACCATGATCCATTCGACGTACATGAACGCTATGCGCGAGGAGCTGGTGCGAAGAGGACCCAGCCCGTACACGCTCGATGTCGTGAAGCCGGTGCTCGAGAAGATAACAGACGTTGTGGCGGAGTGGATAAGGGTTTGCATGGCCAGCGGGCGAGCGGCGGGGCTATCTCGACCGAAGGTAGCCCGGAAGGCGAACTTGGAATATTAATATTCGTCTGGCCCGGCAGAAGGAATTTAACCGAGTTTGTCGAAATGTTATTACTGTAGATGAAAAGATGTAATGACATATGCTATGTATTCTGTGTATTAAGAGACAGGAGCCGGATTCGCTTGTTGGATAGGAGTAATGCGACGCCCTATTATTTGCAGGTTAGAGAGGCTATTCTCAGGGAGATCCAGGAGGGCAAGTATCGCCCCGGAGATAGGATCCCGGCCGAGATGGAGCTTTGCGATCTTTACGGGGTGAGCAGGCCCACCGTCCGGCAGGCGCTTGATGACCTGGTGCATGAGGGACTTTTGCTCCGTGAGAAAGGGCGGGGAACATTTGTAACCGAGAAGGCGCCCTGCGAGCGGGCGCGGCTTACCTTCCTCGCCCCTGATTACCACGCTGAGCTGATCGGGCGCCCGCTGGCCGAGGAGTACATGAGGGTGCGCGGCGATGTCGAAATCGATGTGCTATCCGCGCCGTATGAGGCGCTTCCCGAGCGCTTCTACACGGAGTTCATGTATCACGCCGGCAGCATCGACGTAATCATGGTGTCCTTCTCGTTGATGCCCGAGTATGTCCTCGGGGGCAAGCTCGAGGTGCTGGATCCATATATAGATGAGGCGGGCCTGGATTTCACCGGGGACTACCTTACTGGTCCCGATGGGCGCCCCGTGATAGATCACACCTGCGCATTTCACATACCCGGCGTCGGTCAAAAGAGGTTCGGTATACCGTTTCAAAACGACGTTTACGTCCTGGCCTACAGGAAGGATCTCTTCGAGAAATACGGCCTGTCGGTGCCGAGGACGCCGGCCGAATACGTTCAGGCTGCAAAGGCGCTCACCAATTCTGTGGATGAAAGCGGGAGACGGGTCCCCTTCGGGACCGCGCTCAGCGCCAAGCGCGCCAGGTCCGACTTTGCGGAGGATTTCATAAACTTCCTCAGGGCATTTGGCGGGGATCTTTTTGACAGGGACCTCGTCCCCATCATAAATTCACCGGCTGGGCGGAGGGCCCTTGAGTTCTACAAGTCCCTTCTACCTTTCGCCCCGCCTGAGAGCATCAACTATAGCGTATTTGACAGCATAAGGGCGATGCGGGAAGGCAAGGTGGCCATGTTGATGAACTGGAGTTCCCTCATAGGGAGCCTCGAGGATCCCAACCTTTCTGAGGTGGCCGGCAGGCTGGGGTATGCGCTTTTCCCTCCCGATTGTCCCCAGGTGGCGGGCTGGGAGCTGGCGATCCCCTATGACTCGCCTCGCAAGGCGGAGGCCTTCGAGTTCATCAAATTCGCCACAGGTCCATCTCCAAATGTCGCCAAAGTCTACGCAAACCAGCGCGTCATCCCGTACTGGCGGTCTATTATCCGGGACCTGGCCTTTGTGCAGCGTAATCCCTGCGCCAGGGTTGTTGAGGAGGCATGGAGGAGGGGGCGAGGCCTGGGGCGTTATAGAGAGAACGTAGCCTTGATGGAGGTTACCTCGCTTTATGGTTCACATGCCCTTCTGGGAGTGCTAGATATAGATGAGGCCCTTGAGGAGATGAGCAAGGCCTTCAGCACGCTGATCAAGAGGGATGTGGCTTTCCGGCGCCTCGTTAACGATAGCAGGCTTCAAGGGCTTTCGCGAGCCACCGGATGACTGCCATGCCTGCTGCATAAGTGACTTCACCAGAGAATCAAGGGAATCCGGAGAATCCAGAGGATGGAAAGTCGGGCAGGGAACGAGAACAAGAACGGAGCGGTGAGAACAGGGCAAGGAGAACAGAGCCATGCGAACGGAGCGAGAATAATGATAATTACATCGAATTGGCATTGAACGAATCAGGGGTTTTGAGCGAATCAGGATATTAGGATGAAATAGGCAACTATACGGATTTATGCTATATGTGTGCTATACTTATGCTCCATATGCTCCATATGCTCTGTATGCCATGTATGCTATGTAATGGATTCATGGAGATATTCAAATGAATTATATGGGAGGGTTTAGGCAGTGAAAGCAGCAATCTTCGAGGCGCCCCGTAAACTGGTTTTCAAAGAGGTAGAGAAGCCCGTCCCAGGAGACTCCGACGTGCTTATCAAGGTCAAGGCGTGCGGCGTATGCGGCACAGACGTGCATACATTCGAAGGCGAATATATAGATGTGAAAAGTCCATACCCATTCATACCTGGCCATGAGATCGCGGGAGAGGTCGAGGGGGTTGGCAGCCTGGTGAAGGATTTCAGGCCAGGCGACAAGGTGGCCGTGGATCCGATAATCCCCTGCAACGAGTGCGAGTTCTGCAAGGCCAAGAAAGGGAACCATTGCCTGAACTTCGGTGGAATAGCGAGCACCCTGCCGGGCGGGTTCGCCGAATACGTAGTTGCGCCTGTAAAGAATGTATATAAATTCGAGAATGTGAGCTTTGGTGAAGCAGCCTTCGCCGAGCCGCTCTCGTGTGTGCTTTATGGCCAGCAGAGGGCGGAGATAGGCTTTGGGGATGATGTCCTGATCATGGGGGCGGGCGCGATCGGGCTGCTGCACCTGCAGCTTGCGCGGCGAGCCGGGGCCGCCAGGGTCGTGGTATCCGATTTGAAACCCGAGAAACTCGCCCTTGCGAAGCGGCTGGGGGCGTATGCCGCGGTAATGGGGCGGCGCGTTGATGGCCCTGGCGACGCTGATCATCCTGGTTGGGCTGGTCGCGCCAGTAACGATCAAGATTCCGGCACCGTGGATGAGGATGAGATTAGAGGGATCGCGCCCCTGGGCTACGATGTAGTCATAGAGGCGACGGGCGTGCCACAGGTATTGCAGGCGGCCATGGGCTACTTGAAACCCACCGGGAGGTTGCTTGTTTTCGGGGTCTACCCGCATCATTCGAGCATAACGGTGAACCCATATGAGGTCTATCGTCGCGATATCAAGATCATAGGGGTATTCGCCGAGAATAGAACCGTCGGGCCGGCCCTGAAGATGATCGAGCATGGGCTCGTAGAGACAAAATCGTTGATCGCCAGAACCTTCCCACTCGAGGGCCTGGGCGAAGCTATAAGCATGCTCGCGAGGGGCGAGGCCGGGGGTAAGCTCCAGATCATCTTCTAGCTTCTAGATTTTAGAGGCTCATCCAGTGGAATCCAATTATGATCCCTTGATAATCTCTGGCATGATGATCCTTGAGGGATGTCGATTGCACAGTCGTGACCTTAGTCGTGAGTAAGGCAGACAAAATAGCCAGTTAGTTACAGTTAGTTAGATGAACCATGGGTCGATCCGGCCCTCCTTGAAGAGGGGTGGGGCTGGTTATGAAAATTGGTCACACGGGAAGGGGGGGATGCTGTAAATAAGTAACCAGTAGGGTTTTCGCATACAATGGTCATCGTAGGGTTTGGTTTTCGCGAGGATCGTATTCCGTGAAGTATCGTAAAGGAGTTGCAGTCTAAACGGGGGTAAGGTGGCATTGGATTCTGAATAGAATGGAGGGGCTTGGTATGAAAACTGTTTCAGCTATGCGTATTTCGAAGATTGCGTTCCTCGTAGTCCTGATGCTGCTTACAGTGTCCGTAGTGAGCTATGGGGCCAGCATGCCCAGTGCGGATCAGGCCAAGATCAACTGGAAGCAGGCCAGCGGCCAGTCCATAAGGATTATGGCGTGCGCGCGGCCGGCAATCACCTATCTGAAGAGCCTTCTGCCGGAATTCGAGGCTCTCACGGGGATAAAGGTGACAATCGACGATTATCCCGAGGGCGAATTCTTCAAGAAGATCGTAATCGACCTGTCATCCGGCAAGCCCGTATCCGATGCGTTCATGCTCAGCCATGCCTACACCGTCATGTATGCCGAGGGGAAATGGGTGGAGCCGCTGAAGCCCTATCTCGAGAACCCCAAGCTGACGGATGCCGCGTGGTATGATTTCAATGATTATCCAAAGGGTTCCCTCCGCGATGCGACCTGGAAGGGCGTCCTGTACGGGGTTCCGATAGCCCCTGACACCCAGATTCTTATGTATAGGAAGGACCTTTTCAAAAGCAAGGGTCTAGACATTCCGAAGGACATGAACGAGCTTTACCAGGCTGCGGTGAAACTCAATGACCCGCCCAAGATGGCCGGTATCGTATTGAGGCTGCTGCGCGGGAGCGGCACCCACTGGCCCTGGAATGGCTATGTCCAGAACTACGGCGGGTATTGGATCGACCCTGAGGACAACCCGCAACTCAATTCCAAGCCGACTATCGAAGCTACCAAGATGTATATAAAGCTCCTGAAGGATGCCGGCCCGGCCGGAGCGGTCAACTACAGCTGGTATGAGTGCGCCTCCGACTTCCAGCAAGGGAAGGCCGCGATCTTCGGCGGCGATTCCAACATCTTCATGAGCCAGTTCGAGAACCCGAAGGGCTCCGCAGTGGCTGGCAAGGTCGGCTACGCGATCCTGCCTGCTGCGCCCAACGGCCACCATGCGCCTGCCGCCGGGACCGCGTGGTACTGGGGCATGAGCAGCAAGTCCTCTAAGAAGATCGCCAGTTGGCTTTTCATCCAGTGGGCTACATCGAAGGAGCTAGCCCTCAAACTCGGGCTCGAGACAACAGAGATAATGAGGAACTCGGTATGGCAGAGCGAGGCTCTGAGGCAGAAGTACCCGGTTCCCGATTGGATCAAGGCAAGCTCTGAGACCATGAATAAGTTCTCGGCCAGCTATGCGTTCCCGATGGTGAAGGAGTTCGCTCCGCTGGCGGACATCGCCGAGGTCGCGCTGCAGGAGATCTATCTTGGGAAGATGACGGTCGAAGAGGCAATGGCCGATGCTCAAGCCAAGAGCCTCAAAGCAATGAGAAAGTAAAGTAGCGATAAAGTAGAGTAGCATTTAGCATTATACAGGGTGGGCAGGGTGCGAGAGATGATATCTTCCGCATCCTGCCAGACCTAAACCTTCTTGCTTGGCAAATACCTTCTTGATTGAGGGGAGGGACGGCGCTCTCCCCGTCCTGGTAGGCGGGGTCTCCAGCGCTGGTTGAAAATGAAAGGGAGTCAGCTCCAAACCCGGGGGACGGTAATGAAGCCGCTGATAAAGCCCCCTAGCCTTCAGGGGATGCTTATGCTCCCAACTGTGGTCGTCCTCGGGGTAATATCCATGTTGCCATTCTTCTACAACATATGGATAGGCCTGCATGACTACTACCTTCTTTACCCCCAGGACATGACCTTTATCGGCCTCAAGAACTATCTTAACATTATTCTCGACCCGAGTTTCTGGTCAGCGCTGGGGAGGACCGTCTACTTCAGCGGTATAGGAGTATCCCTCGAGCTGGCGCTGGGCATGGGGATAGCCCTGCTCCTCTCCAGGGATTTCCCCGGAAAGGGTGTAATGCTAACTCTCTTGTTGATGCCTATGGTCCTGACCCCGATCGCAGCCGCCTATATGTGGAGGATAATGTATAGCCCATCTCTTGGCATTATCAATTACCTTTTATCCTTTTTACACATCCGTGGGCTGGAATGGACTGCAGATTATAATCTTGCGATCCCATCGCTGATCCTGGTGGATGTCTGGCAATGGACGCCCTTCATGGCCTTGATCCTCTCGGCTGGCCTGATGTCCATGCCTACGGAGCTTTTCGAGGCGGCTGTCGTAGACGGGGCAACGAGCTGGCAATGTTTCCGTCACCTCATATTGCCTCTCCTCAAGGGCCAGATTATGGTAGCCCTCCTGATCCGCCTGATCGATTCCCTGAGGACCTTCGATATCATATACGCAATGACTGGTGCGGGCCCGGGACACGCCAGCGAGACATTGAACCTCTACGTCTACTTCACCGCCTTTCGCGATCTGGATATGGGTCGCGCCAGCGCGCTGGGCATAGTCTTTCTATTTATCGTGATCGCAGTGTGCACCCTGCTCGTGAGCTGGAGCAGGATAGAGCTGACGGATTGAATAAGGACTGGATAAGGATTGGATGGATACCGAATGGATATCGAATGGACATCGAATAGGCACCGAGCGGGGGACTGAGCGGGGATTGGCCGGAAATTCACTGGGAATTGCCTAGGGGTTAAGGATTAGTTGGAGGGGGTATGAGTCTAATGGCGGCGGGGCAACTCCATAAACGGGAAAAGCTAAAAGATAGATTGGCTTTTGTGGCTACACTGATCATCACCGTCATAATGCTGTTTCCAATCCTTTGGATGCTCGGCATATCCCTAAAGACACGGATCGATGCGCTCGCGATGCCGCCAAGGTGGTTCTTCCGGCCAACCCTGGAGAACTATAAGCTGGTGTTTGCCAACAGCGACTTCTTGCATGGCTTCGAGAACAGCCTCATTATCGCGGTATGCTCGCTCGCCCTGGTCCTGGCGGCTGGTGTGCCGGCTGCATATGCGCTCGCGCGCTTTAAATTCACCAGGAAAAAGGACATAGCCTTCTGGATCTTGAGCACCCGCATGGCGCCGCCTGTATCCGTGCTTATCCCGTTTTACCTGATGTTCCGGTCCGTCGGCCTGACCGATACCAAGTTTGCGCTCGTGATTATGCATGTCACGATAAATCTGGCCCTCGTCATCTGGGTCATGAGGAGCTTCTTCCAGGAGATCCCCAGGGAGCTCGAGGAGGCGGCGCTCATAGATGGCTGCACGCCCCTGAGCGCTTTCACCCGCATAGTCCTCCCGCTTTCAGCGAACGGGATAGTGGCCACTGCCATCCTGGGCTTTGTATTCTCCTGGAATGAACTGATGTTTGCCCTCGTCCTCGCCGGCGGGGGCGCAAAGACAGCCCCTGCGTTCGTCTGCAACTATATTTCATACCAGGAAATCATCTGGGGCCAGCTTGCGGCCTCAGGGGTGATCGTGAGCGTCCCGGTGCTGATCTTCATTGGCATGGTTCAAAAGTACCTGGTGCGCGGCCTTGCCCTGGGGGCGCTGAAACAATGAAGGATTATGTGACGTTAGCGACGAATAGAATCTCCTGGCCGCAGATTTAGATAGATTCAAGGGAGGGGGATGCACCGTGAAAACCATGCGATCCAAGGAGAGGGTCCTCGCTGCCATCAACCATGAGAAGCCTGATCGTATACCAATGGACCTCGGCTCAACGAACTGCACAACGATGACCTTGAAGGCGTATCAGAATCTCAAGCGGTTCCTCGGTATCAATGCGCCTGACGAGTTGATCATGAAGAACTTCCAGATAGCAGCGATCGACGAAGATATGCTCAACACCCTCGAGATCGACACCAGGGGCATACACGGCAAGCCTCCGGCCAGGTGGCAGGATATAGTGATCGATGAGAATACCTACATAAGCGAGTGGGGGATCAAGTATCACATGCCCGAGGGCGGCCTGTACTACGACATGGTGGAGAACCCCCTTAGGGGCAAGAACATCGAATACCTGGATGAGTTCAAATGGCCCGATCCCGAGGATCCCGGCCGCATCGAGGGGTTGCGCGAGCGGGCCGCGGCGCTCCACAGGGAGGGCAAGTATGCTATCGTCGGCGACATGATCGAGACGGGGATATTCGAACCCTGCTGGTACCTGCGGGGGTTCGAGGATTTCTTGATGGACCTCATGATAAACAAGGGGTTCGCGCGGGCCCTGATGAGGAAGATGGTCGATTGCCAGCTCAGGCGCTACGAGGTATTCCTGGATGCCGTCGGGGAATACCTTGATATCGTGTTTGTGGGGGACGACCTCGCGACCGCTCAGAGCACTATCATGAGCGCCGACCTCTACCGCGAGATGGTGAAGCCGTT
Organism: Bacillota bacterium; assembly: GCA_013178125.1. Taxonomy (NCBI): domain Bacteria; kingdom Bacillati; phylum Bacillota; species Bacillota bacterium. The sequence continues at coordinate 72,096 of JABLXJ010000011.1, forward strand.
TCAGAAGGAATACTTCGCTGGCATAAAGAGCATGACAAAGGCGAAGTTGCTTTACCATTCCTGCGGGAATATAATGCCGTTCCTGGATGACCTGGTGGAGATCGGCGTGGACATCCTTGACCCGGTCCAGGTATCGGCGCAGGGGATGGATACAAAGGTCCTAAAGCAGAAGTGGGGCGATAAGCTCTGCTTCTGGGGCGCGATCGATACATCCTATGTGCTGCCCAAGGGCACCCCGGAGGAGGTTGCCGATGAGGTGCGGCGCAGGGTGACGGAGCTTGGGCCCGAGGGTTATGTGGTGAACCCGGTTCACGATATCCAGCCTGACGTGCCGCCTGAGAATGTTGTTGCCATGTTTAGAACCGCGAGGGAAATCGTGTTGCCATAGTACTTCATTAGTGCTCATGGCTTGATTAGTGCCCATGGCTTGTCCGGCGGCATATAGCGGTATCCCGGGTCCTGGCCGCGGGTGATCAGTCAGGGTTATCTTCGGGAAAGGTGGATATCGGATTCATGATAATTAGCGTGACGTTGAATCCCTGTCTCGACAAGACCGTTTTTGTGGACCGGGTTGAGCCGGGAAAGAGGGTGCACGTCAAGAGGGTAAAGTACGTCGCCGGGGGAAAGGGTCTGAATATCGCCCGCATCCTCAATTCTCTTGGTTACCCGAATATAGCCTTTACCATCGCCGGGGGGTGGTCCGGCTCCTTTCTCGAGGACCTAATGCGGGAGGACAAGATAACCGGCGAGGTTGTCAGGATTCGCGGGCTTACCCGCACGGTCGCCACGGTCCTGGAAGAGGACCCCTGGATTGCAACTGAATACAACGAAGACGGGCCGGAGATCACACGGGATGAGGCCGCCGAGATCGAATCAAGGCTCTGCGACCTGATAAAGGCGCGCCGGCCCGAGTTCGTCATCCTCTCTGGGAGCGTGCCGTGCAGGGGGCTTGTGGGGATATATGCCAGGGTGATTTCCTATGCGAAATCGCTCGGGGTTAAGACCATCCTCGATACCCGTGATGAGGCCCTTGCCGACGGCATCAAGGCGGCCCCCTTCATGGTCAAGCCGAACCTCAAGGAGGCAGAGGCCCTGTTTGCGGGGTTAAATGCTAACCACAGGAGCAGTGGCGCTCATGGCAGGAATACAGGTAGCGGGGAAGAGGGCGAGGGCCGGCGTCCCGGTCCTGGCGGGGGTGACCCGGGTCCTGCCGAGGAGCTTGGTGCCCGGGAGGGTGCCCTGAGGGCGGTCCGGGCCCTGCTTGACATGTCCATTCAGGTTGTGGTTCTCTCGCTGGGTCGTGACGGTGCTCTGGTCGGCGCCAGGCCCGGGTCCGGATCTGAACCTGGGCCCGATATTGATGTCGGGATTGCTGGAGTCGCGGCTACGCCGCCCGGCATTGCGGGCCGCGCTGGAAGCCGCCAGATCGAGGAGGGCATCTGGGAGGCGGTGCCCCCGCAGGTCGAGGAGGTCAATCCTGTAGCTTCAGGTGACGCGTTTGTCGGGGCCTTCGCGTACGCAATGGTCTCCGGGATGCCCCTACCCGAGTGCATCCGCTGGGGCACGGCGGCTGGGGCGGCGAACGCAGCCATGTGGGAGCCAGCTTATTGCAGTCGCGAGCAGATAGAGGCCCTCCTCGATGGGGTAATCGTGAGGAAGGTGAAGTAGCGGAGCGGGCCCGCTGGATGCGGCCGGGCGCGGCTGCGACGCAGGTCTATGGGGCATATCCACCTGCTCTGTATGAGATTCATCGAGGCTTATATGCCTCTGGGCGTGGCGACAGCCCTCTGTATTGCCATCATACTGGCAATCATCAGGTGGGGTTGAACCTGAATATTGCATTTCAGGTGCTTTTGAGATATGCTTATTCCAGAGGGCTGGCTGCAAGGGTAGCTGCCCAACTAAGGGCTGCCCAGCAAAGGTCGGCTCAGCATATACGGGTCTTTTTTCGCTTTCAGGGTTCATGGGCGAGGGGAAACGCGAAGGAAGGCGGAGGAAGAGGGTGGAAGTTTCTTGGCGGTAGCGGTGGATTATGGGGTTCCGGGCATCGGGCCGGATCACGGTCTCATATTCGATATCCAGCGTTTCTCGACGCATGACGGCCCCGGCATCCGGACGACCGTTTTCTTCAAGGGGTGCCCCCTGCGGTGCCTCTGGTGCCACAATCCTGAATCGCAGAGCATACATCCTGAAATAATGTTTGCTCCCGACAAGTGCATAGGCTGCGGGCGGTGTTTCAAGGCATGTCCGGAGGGCGTGATAAGGCCGGACGCCCCCGGGAGGATCGTAAGGGAGAAGTGTACCGGCTGCGGGAGGTGCGCGGAGGTCTGCGTTTCCGGGGCTTTGAGCCTTGCCGGGAGGTTCTATAGTATCGATGAAGTCCTCCGTGATGTAGAGAGGGATAGTGTATTCTACAAGACCTCGGGGGGTGGGGTCACGGTCTCGGGCGGGGAGCCGCTCATTCAATACGAGTTCGTCGCCGGGCTGCTTAAAGCCTGCAAGGCCCGGGGGTTTCACACGGCAGTGGATACATGCGGCCATGTCCCTTGGAAGAACATCGAGGCCGTCCTGCCTTATGTGGATCTATTCCTTTACGACATAAAGCAGATGGACTCAAACTTGCACCGGGAGATAACGGGCGTTGGAAACGAATTGATCCTGGAGAATGTCGTAAGGATATCCCGGACGGGAGCGGCTATGCTCGTGCGGGTCCCGGTGATTCCCGGGTACACCGATCAGGAGGCCAATATAGAGGCAATCGTCGAGTTTCTGAGCAAGCTGGAACACAAGCCCGCGGTCGAGCCGCTCAAATACCACAGGCTCGGCGGGGTCAAGTATAGGAAGCTCGGACGGGCATATGCATGCGAGGAGACTCTGCCTCCCGAGAATGACCGGATGGAGGCAATCAGGGCGGCCTTCGGGCGTAGAGGGCTCGAGGTTGTAAAGGGGTAGCGCAGAATCGCAGAATTTTTTATTGAACTGTGAGAATGGAGCAGGGATTCTAGGGGTCATGGAGAATTTTCTGTAAGAATACTTTGGTCTCAGGGAGGTATTTTTGAATGGTAAATCTCCAAGAGCTTCAGGATGCTGTCATTTCCGGGAATGCACCAAAGACAAAAGAGCTTACCGAGCAGGCGCTCAAGGAGAACGTCGACCCTGTCGTGATCGTCAAGGAGTGGCTCATCCCTGGCATGGGGATAGTAGGAGACAGGTTCAAGAGGAACGAGATCTACGTCCCCGAGATGCTCATTGCCGCCAGGGCCATGTATGCCGCCCTCGATGTTCTCCGCCCGATCCTGGCAGAGACTGATATGGAGCCTGTGGGCAAGGTGGTCATAGGCACGGTAAAGGGAGACCTCCACGACATAGGCAAGAACCTGGTTAAGATGATGCTCGAGGGTGCCGGGTTTGAGGTTGTCGACCTCGGGATAGACGTTGCCCCTCAGAAGTTCGTGGATGCTGTCAAGGAGCATAAGCCAAACCATGTGGCCATGTCAGCGCTCTTGACCACGACCATGCCCTCCATGAAGGAGACGATAGAGGCCTTGAAGGCAGCGGGTCTGCGCGAGAGGGTGAGGGTAATGATAGGCGGAGCCCCTGTGACGGATAAGTATGCGAACGAGATCGGGGCAGACGGGTATGCCCCTGATGCAAGCTCAGCCGTTGATCTTGCGAAGAGGTTACTACAATAGCTGCTGCCAATGGCCTGTTGCGGTAGTCTGTTGCAACATCCGGCCTATTTGTTCTAGTTGTTCCTATTATCTAAATCCTATTATCTAAATCTTAATCTTATATCTATATCGCTTCTGTATTGCTTCTGTATCTATATCTTAGAATCCGTACCTTAGACGGTTATATCATCTTAGTCCTCGGGTTTTAGGTTTTACCGGCTGTCTCACGCCCACTGAGCAGGTTACTATTAACCGGACCGGTGACTATCGCCGGGTCGAGTGGTGGGGGATGTGAGACAGCCTTTCGTTTATTTCTCCTCTCATGTTCTGACGTTCCGATGTTTTGACGTTCTGAATGTTCTGAACCAGGGCCACACTCTGAACGTCCTGCACCCACTAAATTCCATTATATCCAGCCCATCCGGCAAGGCGGAATTTATCATTTCTTGTCGAATTATATAAACGCTAGAAATTATGAAGGATGGCTGGAAGATGAGGAAAGACTCAACTTTGTTCTCTACCAGGTCGCCCGCCAGGTCTACCAGGTCCGTCAGATCTATCACGTCCGGCAGATTTCCCTGGTCCTCCGGGATACTCGGGGCGCTCCCCCGGTGGTTGCTGCTAGTCCTGCTGTTTCCCCTTATCGTCTCTGTCCTGAGCGGCTGCGGAATCGGATTCTCCGGGACACCAGGGGCGTATACCCCAGGCTCCCCTGAGTCTTCACCGCCAGGATCAGGGGGGACTGATGGGTCGTCCGGGTCGTCTAAGTCGACGGGATCTATCGAAGGGTATGTTTATGCTGGCCGTACGAGCAGGTCCATGACTGTCTCGCGGCTCGCAGTTGCCCCGGAGGGACATGATCCCGTAAGCGGGGCCAGGGTCCTGGTCGAGGGCACGAGCGTATCCGCCGGGACCGATTCCAGCGGCTATTTCAGGATCGACAATGTGGCGCCCGGGATATGGACGCTCATTATCTCTCACCCAGATTATAGAGACCCTGTAAAGACCCAGGTCAGGGTCGAGGCCGGGCATGTGACCCCAATTGGCCCCGTGCAGCTTGGAATAGGTTATTACCTCTTCATCGGCATAGATGATTATATGGATCCGCGCGTGAATGACTTGACCGGGTGCGTGGCGGACGCAACTGCAATGCGTGACGCGCTCATGACGCCCGGGTCGTTTGTGGGGCAGGGGGGCCTGCTTACCAACAGCGCCGCCAGCAAGGCAGGCATCAGGCAAGCGATAGAGGGGATCGGCCAGCGTATGAATCGTGAGGACTTCTTTGTGCTGTATTACTCCGGCCACGGCGCCAGGGCGCTGGATGGGAGCAAGGAGGTTATCTGCCCATATGACTCCTCCCCGTTGAGCTGGGGAAGCGATATAACCGATGGTGAGTTGGCCGACTGGCTCAGGGGGCTTCCATCGCAGAAGATAACGGTCATCCTCGATTCATGTTATAGTGGCGCCTTCATAAACGGAAATGTCACGAGAGCTGCGAGGTCCGGGGTGCCAGCGGCTGCCGGAGCGCCAGCAGCTACCAGGGTGAAGGGCGTGCGGGGTGCGGTGCTGGATGCGGGTGCAACAGGCAAGATGGGCAAGGCGGCGCTCATGGGCGGCGTTCTCGCCATGAAGGCCTTGAGGAATAGCGGGTACACCGTGCTCACCGCATCATCGCAGGATGAGCTCTCCTATGAGGTGAACGGGCATGGGGTATTTACATCGGCCCTAGTCAAGGCGCTCGGGACCGACCGGAGGAGGGCTGACACCTCGCAAGACGGGATTATTACAGCCCGGGAGCTCTTCGATTACGCTGCGAGCGAGACAAAACGCGCGACTATGGGGTGGAATTCGGCGAATCCGGGAGGCCCCGCCCAGACCCCGCAGCTGGAGCTCTGGCCCGGCAACAACCCTCCTGTTTTACGCTATAGATAACAAAAAGCGTGGCACAGACTTGCGCCACGCACACCCTCATTTTCAATTGGGCCACATTATTGAACTGAGCGACAGTGCTACGCGGCTTTACCCGACATCCGCGGCAGGTGCTCTTATACCCTGTGGGCCTCGAAGCATTCCTTGCAGTATACAGGCCTGTCATTCCGAGGCTTGAATGGGACCTGCGCTTCCTTGCCGCAAGCCGAGCAGATGATAGTGTAGAGCTCCCTCGTCCCGCCCGACTCGTTTCGCGCCCGCTTTTTGGCGACCCTGCACTCTTTACAGCGGACGGGCTCGTTTTCGAAGCCCTTTTCCGCGTAGAACTGCTGCTCGCCTGCGGTGAACACGAACTCGGCTCCGCAGTCCCGGCACGTGAGCACCTTGTCCTTAAACTCCATTAACCCGATCCCCTCGCTTTTTGAAAATCGCGCCCTTGCTCAGCTGACCTGGTCTTTGCCCCCACACTCGCCTGCCATGAGGTCTCTCGTCGCCCATCTGGATCAGGACTTACCTCTAAACCGCGCCATGATCGACAACTTTTTCTCTCTACGCTGCCTTACGTGGGTCGCTTTGCCCGCGGCCGGCATCGACTTTCAACCACAGACCTGAACAAGTTTTGCAATACTATTATACTTCTCGCTCCAGGAATTTGCAAGCAGGATGCGGCTCTAAATTTGTAGAATTGTTTTAAGGATTAGGAGGCGATCCGAATTGAAGGTTCTTCTAATAAACCCACCTCGCCACGCATCCATTACTGACACCATCGAAAACCTCGGGCTCGGCTATATTGCATCAGGCCTTCGCAGGGCGGGGCACGAGGTTACCCTGCTGGATGCGTCGATTGAGAATCTATCGATAGACGCTGTTGTGGAGCGCGCCCTGGAGGGAAAGCCCGGGCTCATAGGCATCTCCATTCTGTTCCAGTTGCTGGCGGAAATCCCGCTGAACCTGACAAGGTCCTTGAAACGGTCTTTAAAACAGGCAGGTTTGGATGTCCATATAACCACTGGCGGCCACTTCCCGACCTTCGCCTTCCAAGAGATCCTCAATGGTGATTATGGTGTTGATTCAGTTGTCCGCGGGGAGGGGGACGTAACCATCATCGAGCTCGCGCGCGCACTCGAGGAGGGCCGGTCGCTCGAGACCGTGAGCGGGCTGGCATACAGGGAGGGGGAAGAGATAGTCCCTACAGCTCCGAGAGAGCTGGTCCCGGAGCTTGATTCCCTCCAGCTCCCGGCCCGGGACTGGCTGGCGGCAGTCCTGAGACGCGGGGGAAAGGCGTGTATTTCGACGAGCCGGGGCTGTTATGGGAATTGCTCGTTTTGCAGCATACGGGCGTTTTATGGGCTTTCGCCCGGCCGGGTGTGGCGCGCCAGGTCACCGGAGGGCGTGCTGGAGGAGATGATGATGCTTGCCAGGGATTTCGGGGTTGATGACATGTGGGTCGTGGATGATACCTTCATAGGACCGGGCAGGCTGGGTAGGGAAAGAGCGGCCAGGATTGCTGAGCTTTTAATCCGGGAGAATGCGAGGGGGCCCGGTGGAAAGCCAGGTATAGCGCTCCGGATATCCTGCCGCGCCGATGAGGTGGACAGGGAGCTCTTTGCGCTTCTAAAACGGGCCGGGGTGAAGGAGGTGTTCCTGGGTATTGAATCTGGCGTGCAGAGGGCGCTTGATATCTTCAATAAGGGAACGACCGTCGAGCAGAATGAGAGGGCGATTCGCACCCTCCGGGACCTGGATGTGGATTTCAGCCTGGGCTTCATCCTCCTGCATCCCTACACAACCTTCGAGGAGTTATCCGAAAACCTCTCGTTCTTGCGCAGGGTGGGCTACCCGCTGTCCAGGGTGCCCATTTCACCGACCGATTATCTGCCGAGGCTGCAGGTCCTGGTCGGGACCCCCATCGCCGAGCGGCTCAGGCAGGAGGGAAGGCTCGGTGGCTCGCTGTTTGACTATGCTTACGAGTTTGACGACCCGCGGGTGCGGGTATATTATAAGACCGGCGCGTTCCTCCGGAGGCGGATTCTGCCCTTGCAGCGGGCGGTCCGGCGGCTGGTGAGACGCTAGATGTTGGATGATTTGGCGACTGGCGAGATGCTAAATGCTTAAAGGATGGGGAGAAGGATTTTCCCTCTATACATGGAACTAAGGAAATACAGCGGCGATGATGGAAATAATATGGTTGATACCGGCGTCATCGCGGCGCTACGTTGAAAGGGGCTGGTCTCATGGAAATCACTATGAAGAGCAAGAATATCGATTTGACTCCGGCGTTAAGGAATTATGCCGAAAAAAAGGTTGCGAAGATCGAGAAGTTTTTCGTGGGAAGCCTTATAGACGCCCAGGTTATGCTCGATATCGAACGTGGTTTCCATATAGTGGATATCACCTTGCAGGTTGACGGCCTTCTGCTGAAGGGCGAGGCCAGGACGGGTGATATGTACGCCTCGATAGATGAGGCGGTAGATAAGATCGCACGCCAGATACGGAAGTATAAGACCAGGATAAACCGGAAGCTCCGCCAGGCAGGAAACGAGATTGTAGAGGCGGCGCTCCGCGAATGGTCCGGGGCTGCCGGCCCGGAGCCTGCGGCTCAGGAAGTGGAGGATGAGGAGCCCAGGATTGTCAAGACAAAGAGATTTGCGGTGAAGCCCATGTCTGTTGAAGAGGCTATGATGCAAATGGAATTGCTGGGCCACGACTTTTTCGTATTCTCGAATGCTGAAACCGAGGAGGTCAATGTCATCTATCGCAGGAGGGATGGCAATTACGGCCTGATTGAGCCCGAGTTTTGATGGAGACGGCTTGACGGAGACGTGAACTCATGAAAGGAAATGTGCTCGTGATCTTCGAGGGCGGCAGCCCCGGGAGCGAGGTCGAGACGAGGCTCGCGAACGCACGGAAGGCTATAACCCTCGACAACCTTGAGAAGTTTGAGTCTCTAAGTGGAATTGAGCGCGTTGTGGTCTCTACAAACTATGCGGATTTGGCGGAGGAGGCTGCAAGGCTAGGCGCAGATGTTGAACTGAATTGCGACGTGGATTTCCACGTCGGCAGGAGGCTCAAGGAGATAGTGGCCCATCACCGCCCGAGGTCGATCATCTATATGGGTGGCGGGGCAGGGGCATTGTTGGCGCGCGACGAGATGCAGCGTGTCGTCCAGTGTCTGGCGTCGAGCTCCGGGATCATCGTGACGAATAATTTCTTCTCCTCCGATATAATAGGTCTTAACCCGGCGAGCGCCATTCTCATGGAGGATGAGGATCTCCCTGCGACCGACAATGGCCTGGCCATGATACTGCAGCTCAAGAGGGGGCTCGCCCTTGTGCGGATGGAGGAGACTACCGGGACGGTATTTGACGTTGATACCCCGGCCGATGCGATGATACTGGGTCTCCACCCTGATATCGGCCCCAGGGCGCGAGTGGAGCTCGCGCACTTTAATGACAGGCGCCCGTGTCTCGAGCGTGCCATGGAGGTCCTGCGTACCCCCATGGCCGGGGTTGGCCTCTTCGGGAGGGTTAACCCTCTAACTGTATTGCATCTCAATAGAAACACCCAGTGCAGAGTGAGGGTGCTTTCCGAAGAGCGCGGGATGAAGGCCTTGGATATTACGACGGGCGCGGGTGAGGATTCCGGCCGAGTGCGAGGGCGAGTGCGAACGCTCCTCGGTTTTCTTTTTGAGGCGAGTGGAGGGCCGGAGGGCTTTTTCAGGGCTTTAGCGGAGGTTTGCGATGCGGCATTTATCGACACGCGCATCCTCTTCTACCACCTCGGCATCGCCGCATCCAGGGCGGACAGGTTTAATTCGGACCTCGGGCGCGCTGGGCTGGTCGCAGACCCCCTGGTGAGGGCGATAACCGGGGCGGCGGTGGTAATGAGCCAGCATAAACCCATATTGCTGGGTGGGCACTCCCTTGTAAACGGGGGGATTCGGATTCTTACGGATATTGTTAAAAAAAGTGGAATCCCGCGTGTATTATAAGGAAGGAATCTCCTGAGATAGATAGAATATCATAAAATGCTATGGAAGACAAGATTAACTCGAAACCCACCGTGACCAGTCTTGAGCTTCAAAATGCCATTCAGGAAGTTCGGGGAGTCTCGACAGCTCGCCTCATGTTAGGACCAAGCGGCGCTATCGAGGAGATCCACGTTCTTGCTACGCAGGAGCGGCCGCCAAAGCAGATCGTGCGTGATATCGAATCTGCGTGCATGGTGCGCTTCGGGGTCAGGCTTGACCGGAGGAAAATCAGCGTGGCGCAGGTGGGCGGGGACGAGAACCTTGAGAAGCTCGGGGCAAGCGGGGTTGACGTCCCCCAGAAACGGATCGAGCTTGAGAGGTTTCGGAGCTCGTTTGAGAGTGGCAATATTAAATTCTATGTGGATCTGAACTACAACGGCCGGGCTGCGAGGGGATACGACTTCGGACCGCCTACTGCGGAAAATAAGCTGAGGCTCCCCGCGAGCGCTACGGCCCACGCCATAGAGGGTTTGCTGGGTGGCGCGTGCTCGTTCGTCCTCGAGGATGTCCAGTTAATTCAGATGCGTCGGGGCATGGCTGTCATTGTCCTGGTTTCGTTTATCTCGCCGGGTGGCGAGGAGCCGATTTCCGGGGTCGCCCTGGTACGGAGGGATGAAGGGGAGGCGGTCGTAAGAGCTGTACTGCACGCCATAAATCGACACATCACAATAACCTACGGTGATGATTAGCTGCACACCGTTAAAAGTCTTGGGGCCAGTCAGCCGGCGAAAGCGGTTAATGACTAGCGGAGCGGACTTTGGCCGCCTGTCGCGGGTGCCGCCGGACATGATGGTGCCTGCGCCAGCGGTCGAAAAGGCCGTCTATGGAGGATTGCGCGATGAAGAACATCGTTAAGGCCATCCTGGCTTTAGCTGCTTTGATCTTGGCCGGAGGAGCAAATTTTTGGTGGTAAACCTGGTGTGAGCCCGGTCACTCGCCGGCGGCTGGCCCCAGGTTGAAGAGGTGAAGGCGAAGGTGCAGGAGGTCTCAATTCACGTTTTGCTCCTCAAGTTGCGGGAAATTATGCTCCATCTCTATTCAATATCAATGGTTTTCCTGGGTGCAGCTATACTTCTGGTTACAGGGTTTAATCTTTCACACGACCTCATACCCCATCTTATATTCTTTGCCATACTCACAGCGTTTGCGGAGCTGCTTCCTGTCTCCTTGCCCCGGGGTGGCGCCGTGACTGTCGGGTTTGCAACCAACTATGCTGCTATCCTGACCCTGGGGTCGGGCGGCGGGGCGTGGGTCGCTGCTGTAGGAGGCATTGTAAACGGGATCAGACGACGCGCATCGGGTATACGATTCGCCTTCAATATAGCTCAGATAGCCATAGCGGCAGCGACGGCAGGGAGGCTCTACCAGATCACGGGCGGCCTAACCGCGATCGCCAGGCCCGTCAACATCCTGCGCGATTATCCTTCTCTACTTGTGTGTACCTTCGCATACTTCCTGGTTAATTCGACCCTGGTGACGGCGTGTATCTCAATCGAGCGGCGGATCCCCTTTTCCCATATCTGGTTTATGAACATCAAATGGGCGTTGACGAGCTACCTCGCGTTGGCCCCGCTGGGTATTCTCATATCGGCCGTTTATGTCTCAGTCGGTGTCGCCGGGACCGTCCTGTTTTTCATCCCCCTTCTTCTGGCCCGTTATTCCTTCCAGCAGTATATGAACATGCGTGAGGTTCACTTCGGCACGATGAGGGCTCTGGCGGCTGCACTGGAGGCTAAAGACGAATATACGAGGGGTCATTCTGATAGGGTAGCACAATATGCAACCTCCATCGCACGTTACATGCGCCTCCCCGAGGGGGAGATCGAAAAGGTGGAATATACGGCTCTTTTGCACGATATCGGGAAGATCGGCATAAGCGAGGACCTGCTGAATAAGATTGGCGCCCTGACGGAGAACGATTTTGCGCAACTTAAGCAGCACGCTGTTATCGGCGCGAACATATTAAAAGAAGTGAAATTCCTGCGCGGGGCCTCAGACATAGTCCGTTTCCACCATGAGAGGTTCGACGGCAAGGGATATCCGACAGGTCTCCGAGGGACATCTATCCCTCTGGCCGCTAGGATTCTTGCAGTTGCTGACGCCTATGATGCAATGACCTCGGAGCGTTCTTATCGTCCAGCATTCCCGCCTGAAGAGGCGATTAGGCGGCTCCAGGCGAGCGCGGGAAAACAATTCGACGCCGAGGTTGTGGGGGCTTTTGTGGATATCCTCAAGAAACAGGATGTGGCGAAAGAGTGAAGTGTGAGGTTTGTCATCCGGGGATTAGTATATTCTTAGACTTACGGTGGAATGTCAATAGGTAAATTAAAGAAAATTTCTCTATCCCGTGGTAACTTGGATAATAGGATGCCCGGCTGACTTTACGAGCTTTTTTCAAAGATCACAAGTCAGCAGTTCTTGAACCTTGACATTTTAG